>NZ_CBDRIY010000019.1:0-111947 GCF_965344335.1 Nocardiopsis eucommiae | reverse complement strand
CCCCACCCGGGGCGGGCGTCTGGCCGGGCCGATCACCACTCGGGTTCGGGAGGAGTTCGGAATGGTTTGCAATGAAAAGCACTTTTGTTCCGGGTATTCTCCCTTGCATTGTTCGGATCAACCCCTTCTCATGATTCGTGACAAGTGTCATGATGGGATCACCCCCCTTGGGTGGAACCGTTTCCTTTTCTCCGTATTCTGCGATTCCTCCGTCAGCGTCATGAAAAAGGAGCGCCCTCATGAGCGGTAGCGTCGTCGACGTCACCGACGCGGACTTCGAAAGCAAGGTCGTCCAGGTAACCGGTCCCGTGCTCGCGGTCTTCCGGGCCGAATGGAGCGCCCCCTGCCGCGCTCTCGATCCGATCCTCACCGATGTCGCCCGCGAGTACGAGGGCCGGGCGACGATCGCCCGGCTCGACATCGACCAGAGCCCCGAGACGCCACCCAAGTACGGCATCACCGCCATTCCCACCCTGCACGTCTTCAAGGGCGGACAGATCGTCGGCACCTGGATCGGCCCCGCCGACAGGAACCGCGTGGTCGCCCTGATCGAACCGCACCTGTAGGACGTCCCGCCCGGCGGGTCCGCCTGGTTCTGGGAGCCGCACGGGCCTCCGGGCGGCGGAGGTTGGTACCTCCCTTGCCGGTGCGATCCCGGGGCAACAGGATGGGTTCCTGTGTGCGCGGTCCGGCTCCCACCGGGCCGCACCAACGGGAAGAGGTGCCATGACCGCATTGACGACCTCCAGTCGCGTGGACGACATCCTTCGTCGGAGCGCGGCCAGAACCCCCACGAACACCGCCGTGGTCTTCGCCGACCGCGTGTGGACCTACGCCGGACTCGACGAGGCCGTCACCCGGGCCGCCGCGCGTCTGTTGGCGACGGGCGCGGTCAAGGGGGACCGTGTCGCGGCCTACGGAAGGAACTCCGACGCCTATCTGATCGGTTTCCTGGCCTGCGCGCGTGCCGGACTCGTGCACGTGCCCATCAACTTCGCCCTCCGGGGCGTGGAACTGGCCTACCTGCTGGAGCAGTCCGGCAGCACGATGGCCCTGGTGGACCCCTCGCTGAGGGCGGCGGTGGACGCCCTGCGCACCGAGACCGGTGTGGAGCAGGTGCTGGAGCTGCGCGACGCCCCCGGTTCGCTGCTGGAGGATGCCTCGGAGGGGTCCGTACCCGAACTGGACGTCGAGGTGGCCGACACCGACCTGGTCCAGCTCCTGTACACCTCCGGCACCACGTCCAGACCCAAGGGCGCCATGATGACCCACCGGGCTCTGGTGCACGAGTACCTGTCGTGCCTGGTGGGGCTGGATCTCGACGCGGGGGACAACCCCCTGCACGCGATGCCCCTGTACCACTCCGCGCAGTTGCACGTCTTCCTCATGCCGTGGCTGGCGGTCGGCGCCCGCAACACCCTGGTGGAGGCGCCCGACCCCACGGACCTGCTGAACCGGATCGAGGCCGACGGGCACGGGGCGTTCTTCGCCGCGCCGACGCTGTGGGTGGCGATGGCCAACCACCCCTCGTTCGGTGAGCGCGACCTGTCCAGCCTGCGCAAGGCCTACTACGGGGCCTCCGTCATGCCCGGACCGGTCCTGGACCGGCTCCGCTCCGCCCTACCGGACCTGGGCTTCTACAACTGCTTCGGCCAGTTGCAAAAACTACCCTCAGGAAGCCATCAGGTCGCATTGGCTGATCAACGAAACCCCAGTAAGACCAGGGCTTTAGGCCACTCTACCCCGAGACGCCTCCAGGAGTCGAGGCCTTCCATCTGGAGTGGATCTGGAGTGAGGCTCCAGATCCTGCCCCAGAAGAGCACGCAACACCGGCACCCGCGACTCCACGCCCATCCGTCGCCGCTGCTCAAGCGCGTCCTCCCAGACGCCCGTCAGGGCCTCCTGGAGATGGCCGCGCATGACCTCTGTCGGATGTGAATACCGTCCCGACACCGTGTGGTCCCGGTGCCCCATCCGCTCATCCATGAGTGGCTTCGGCGTCCCCAGCTCCTCCATGAGGGTTTTGTGCGAGTGCCTCAGCCCATGAGGAGTCAGATCCGATGCGATGGGCGCCCAGCACGCCACAGCGGCTTCAGAGCGCTCCTCCCCGATCCGTGAGCTGTCCCACTCGAACGGCCCCGGGTCGCCGCCGTCCTCGCGCAACGCCTGGTACACCGGGCGCTCCCCGGTCATCCCCGGGTAGAAACGCCCCCACGCGGCCGGGTACAACAGCCGGTGCCGGAACGCTGTCTGGTCCCAGTGGTGCCACACATCCCCAGCGAACAGATGGACCCCCGGGGCATGCCGGTTCTCCTCGGGCACCTCGGTTCCGCACGGGCACCACTGAGCCCCCTCGGGCACCTCGTGATGGACCACCTGCTGGGCCTGGAGTCGCCACAGCTCCAGCAGGAAGTCGGGGATGTCGAGAACTCGCTTGGAGTTGAACTTCGGGCCTTTGCTGTAGAAAACCTTCGTCTTACGGCCTCGGGACAACTGCTTCTGGAGCGGGTATTTACCACTGACGGACCCCAGCTCAACAGCCATCGCCTCGCTGATGCGCATGCCCGTGTAGAACATCGACGTAATGAGGATGAACTCGTCATCCCGGCCTGTCAGCACGCCAGCGCGTTCCGCGAGCAGGAGCGCCGTGAACGGGTTGACGATCGTCGTCGGGCGCGTTGTGGCCTCCCGGCGCGAGGTGTACTTGCCGCGGTTGCGTCGGGCCACGGCCGGGTTGCGGTGGATGAGGCCTGCGTCGATGGCATCCGCGCACAGGGTGCCGAGGAGGCTGACGATGCCGGTGGCGGTCCGGTACGTGTAGCCCGCGTCGTGCAGGCTCTTCGCCCACGCTTTGATCTGCGCGTCTGAAGTTGCGAGTTCCCGTAGCCGTGTCTCGCCCCATCGGGGGAGGATGTGGTTCGTCAGGATGCTTTGGTACCCGAGCATGGTGTTGAGTTCCAGGTCAAGCCCGGCGTACCACTCTTCGACCCAGTCGCGCACGAGCATTTGTGAGGCGTCTTCGCGTGCGCTGCCACGGCGGGAGGCTTCGACTTCTTGCTCTTTGGCGTAGTCGAGGGCCTTCTTCTTCGTGGGGTAGCCAGATCGCTTCTCGATTTTGCCTGCGGCGTTCTTCCAGCACGCGCGCCAGGACTTCACCAGCTTTTCGGCGTAGGCCACGGACGTCTCCTCAGGGGTGGATGCTTCCATCTTGCACTGCGGAGACGACGAAGGGGAGTCCTTGCACAGCAGAGCCCCGGTGACGGCCGGGGCTTTTCTGTGCGGGAGGGGGATTGTGGCGCCCCGGGGGAAGAGGTCGGGGCTGCCGCGGAGTGAGGCTAGAGCTGCGCCCAGGGTTCCCGCAAGGCGCGCGGGATGTAGTGGGGGTAGCAGTGGTACTTCCGGATCATTTCTGGGTGCTGCGCTTGGAGGTAGGCGAGCGGGTTGGTGTGGAAGGCCCGGAGATCGAACGGCTTCCCGTTGGCGAAGGGCAGCACCCATGCGCCGAGTTCGTGTGTGGGGTCGAGGCTGGCAGCGAGCTCTTCAACTACCAGGGTGTTGGGGGCTCCGGTCTGAATCGAGACGAGGATGTGCTCGTTGGTTCTGAGGATGTCAGTGACTCTTTCGTCGGGTGAGAGGACCTCTCCAGTTCGTAGGAAGACGGGGCGGAAGGGGCTGGGTGGGTAGAGCAGCTTTTTCAATGGTGATCTCCCCCTAGATCCGATGCCGACTCCGTTGTCGGCCTCGGGTGTGGTCACATTTTGGACCTGTGACCTGGGTCACACACCTTAGAGGGTTGTCCTCAATAGGTAAAACTGCACGGCGTGACCGAACAGGTCACCGAGAGTCGCATCGACTGTCACATGGGCACTCTCGGTCACAAATTCGGTCACAAATTCACCCCTGGCGGCGTAGAAGATCACCTGACACCGTGGCCACACGATCGGCCATAGTGCGCCGCAGGGGGCCGATCGCGTCGGCCGGGTCGGTGCCCAGTGGCAGGCCCGCTTCGAAGCTCAGATCGTGAACGCTCAGTCGGAAGGTCCTAGCCCTCGGAGTGTCGCGCCAGTGCAGCTCCTCGCCGTCGTAGAGAAGGTCCGAGGGTCCGACTAGTTCTCCTTCCCAAGCGCGTGACGCCGAGGTCGGCTCAGTCTCCTGTCGGGGTGCTTCCTTGGGGCTGGGGTCCCCACCTTCGAGGACGGCCTGTATCGACCCTGGGGCCCACTGGTAGGCGGATTCGACCATGGTCAGCCAAGACGACTTGTAGTTGTCCCGACGCGCGGTCTCCAGGTCTGAGAGGGACCTGTAGCTGAGTCCCGCATCCCGGGCGAAGGTGGTCCGGTCTGACCACTCGGGGCGCAGGGACGCTCGCCGCTCGATGAGGCGATCAGCGAGCCGCTGCCACGCACTGGTGTCCATGTCTCCTCAATCCGGTTCCGATTCTCATTGTTAGGCAACGTTAGGCAATCTTAGGCGTCCCGACCCTCCTTGCCTAGGCCGAGGGGCCGAAATGTAACCCGACGTGTCCGCGTGCTGCTCCATGTGCACATGCACCAGCACGAACCTCCAGATGGCGAACTTTTTGCCGCTCGGTGTTGACATGGATAGGCATAGATAGGCAAACTGGCTGCATGCCACCGACGAACACCCTTCGAGTCAACGGCCTCCGCATCAGGGAACTGCGCCGCGCAAAGGCTTGGAACCTTGGTGACCTCGCACGACGCGTAGGAATCCACGTCTCGCATCTTTCTCGGATCGAGACGGATAAGCGCCCATGCCCCTCGGAGAAGGTGGCCATCCGAATTGCTCGCGAACTTGGCGTGGCGACAGACGAAATCGCCGCGAACCAGGACAAGGAGGACGCATGGTCCCCCTGATGCACACGCTTCCGGAAGCCGCAGCGCGACTTCAGCTCAACGAGCGGTACCTCCAGCGGCGCTGCCAGCGCGGCGAACTCCCGCACATCTGGGTGGCCCGGACGTACCGGTTCACCGATGAGCACCTGGCGGAGATCATCCGACGCCTCGAAGCGGAGACGCCGCGCAAGTCCGTGCCCCGGCCGAACCTCGGGGACGTGACGCACTTGGTCCCACGCAAACCGCGCGGCCCGAACCGCCGCAGCCGCAAGTCCGCCTGACCCCCGCACATGAAGAAGCCCCCGTGGGACCGCAGATCCACACGAGGGCGATGGCACCACCAACAAAGGAGCAGTGCCGTGAAGCACGATACCCCGATTCCCCGCCCCCGCCTGACGGAGGCACACATCCCAGACGTGGCGCACATGGCGCCCCGCCTGGTCGACACCCTCTCCGGAGAACTCCGCCTCGACATCGACATGGTCGGAACCGGCGGTGACCGGCTGGTCCTGGACATGTCCGGGCCGCTGGAGGAAGTGCGGGCCCAGCTCGACACCCTCCGCAGCTCGCTCGCGCAGGCGTCCACGGTGCTGGAGGCCCGCGAGTTCATGGTCCGCGAGTTCGGTGCTGACGCCGACGGGGGTCTGCGATGAGCGAGCCGATGACGCACATGACCCCCGCGATGATCCGGTCCGAGCTGGCCAGCATCACCCGTCTGGCTGCTGAGGCTGTGGAGCTGCTTGGCCTGTACGAGGACGTGTACGCCGACGAGATCTCGGAGGAGATCGGCGCGGTGCTGGGGCGGATCGGAGTGCGGGGCCACGTGCTCCGCAGGCAGCACCAAGCGGCGCACGAGCGGGACGCCAAGTTCGTGGACTCGGTGAACGAGGACCTGGACCGACTGAAGGTCGCGGCTGGCCCACAGGAAGACCGCGAGGACCAGTTGGTGCGCGAGATCGACGAGACCGGCCAGGACTGGAACCGAGCCGCGCAGGAGGGCGAGAAGTGAACCCCCGATCTCCCATTGAGTCAGCCATCATCGACCGTCGCTTGGCTCTACACCTCACATGGATGGACATCGCCGCCGCGTCGTTCATCTCCCACGAGACCCTGCGCCAGCTGCGCATCGGGAAGCCCGTCAGCGACCTGACCAAAGCTGCCGTCGAGCGGACCCTCGGATGGTCCCGAGGGTCCATTGACGCCGTCGCCGCTGGTGGAGAACCGACTCTGGCTCCCGTCACGGATCCGTGGAAGGTCGCGGTCAACGCCGAGGACATCATGACCGTTCTTGGTGGCCCGATCAGAGACCCCGAGGCCTACATGGCCTCAGCGAAGCGCCTTCACCTCGCTTGCCTCGTAGACGCCGAAATCGTCGAGGAGGACGACCAGTGACCGCCATCGACGAGCGCACCCACAAGTCCGTCACCGGCGCCGGGATCTACGCGGACATGCCCGAGGCCGTCTACCACGCCGACCCCGTCCCCGGCGGGTCCCTCTCCTCCAGCGGCGCCCGGAAGCTCCTCGCGCCGTCCTGCCCGGCCCTGTTCAAGTACGACCAGGACCACAAGCAGCCCCACAAGAAGGCGTTCGACCTCGGCCGCGCCGCCCACGAGGAAGTCCTCGGCGTCGGCTCGGGCATCGAGGTCGTCGACGTTCCCGACTTCCGCACCAAGGCCGCCCGTGAGCAGCGGGACGCCGTGTACGCCGAGGGCAAGACCCCTCTCCTGCCCGCTGAGTACCGGCAGGTCCAGGAGATGGCCGCTGCGGTGAAGGCGCACCCGATCGCCAGTCACATCTTCAAGCCGGGCGAGGGGCTCGCGGAGCAGTCGATGTTCTGGAGGGACCCCAGCTCGGGTGTCGTGTGCCGTGCCCGCATGGACTGGCTGCCGACCCCACGTAAGGGCAAGCGGCTGATCGTCGCGGACCTCAAGTCCGCCCGATCGGTGGCCCCGCACGATCTCGCGAAGTCGATCCACGAGTACGGGCTGCACCAGCAGGACGACTTCTACCGGCGAGGTTGCCGGGAGCTGGGGATCGGTGACGAGAAAACGAGCTTCGTGTTCGTGTTCGTCGCCAAGACCCCGCCCTACCTCGTGACCGTGGTCGAGCTGGATCACGAGGCCCGCCGGATCGGCAAGGAGCGCAACGACCGCGCGCTGAAGGTCTACGCCCGCTGCCGCGAGACCGGCGTGTGGCCCGGTTTCTCCGACGACATCACGATGCTCTCCCTGCCCGTGTGGGCGGAACGTGCGCACGACGAACAGGAGTTCATGGCATGACCGAGATCGACACGTACCAGCAGAACACCGACGTCGCGCCGGTGCAGGACCAGAACTCCTTCGAGGGTGACGCCCTCGTTCAGTGGGCGATGGCCGCCGAGCGGGCGTACCAGATCGCGACGAAGCTCGCGAAGACCGCGTTCGTGCCTTCCACGATGAAGGGCAACGCCGACAACATCACCGCCGCGATCCTCGCCGGGTCGGAGCTGGGCCTCCCTCCGATGGCGGCGCTGCGGTCCATCGACGTCATCCACGGAACCCCGGGGTTGCGGGCGCACGCGATGCGTGGGCTGGTGCAGTCCAAGGGGCACCAGGTGCAGCTCATAGAGTCCACGCCGGAGAAGTGCGTGATGCGTGGCCGCCGGAAGGGCGACGAGGAGTGGCAGGAGGTCGTCTGGGAGATCGGGCGTGCGCAGCAGCTCGGGGTGCTCGGTAAGAACGCCGAGTGGAAGAAGCAGCCGCAGACGATGCTGGTCGCCCGCGCGACCGGTGAGATCTGCCGTCTGATCGCCTCGGACGTCCTGCACGCGATGCCTTACGCCTCGGAGGAGCTGGACGGGTTCGGTAACTCGGATGGCGGCGCGCAGGTTCCTCGGGTGACGGTGCGGGAGATCGTTCCGGACGCTCCGGCGGTCGCGGATGACGACCCGTGGAACGCGAAGAACGCGGTCGGCGTCGCCCCGCAGGTCGAGGAGCCCGAGGTCGACGACGAGGACCAGGCGCTGTTCGAGGAGTACGCGGGCGGTGCCGCATGAGCCGCGCGAGGGCTGACCTGATCGCCCGTGTCGGTGTCCGTGAGATCCCGGACTGCCGCGCGGCGCTGGAGGACATCGCTGCTGACGAGGCCGCGCACCACGGCGAGTGGGCACGTGGCCTCACCCCTGATGAGTACCTGCTGTCGCTGGTCGACCGCGCGCAGGCCCGAAAGAACATCGCGAAGGAGCAGACCCATGGCTGAGAACGAGAACGACTTCAGCTACGCGATGAGGGTTGTTGAGCTCGTCGGTGAGGTCGACAGGCTCCGCAAGGACGTCGAGGTGCTCACCGCCGACCGGGACGCTGCCTACGACAAGGGGTTCTCCGACGGCCTCCGCATGGGGGACGCCCGCGCCACGGACGTCGAGTCCCGGCTCGCTGCCTTGGAGAAGCTCACCTCGGACCAGGCGGACGCGATCGAGGCCCAGTCGCGACTGATCGACACCCTCCAAAAGGACGTTCAGGCGCCTAAGGCGGAGGACATCCCGACCCGCCCGTACAACGCGTGGACAGACGGATGACCACCCAGGCGCAGTGCCCCGTGTGCGGTCGGCAGATGACCGTCCGCGCCGACGAGAAGCTGCCCGTGCACTGGTGGTCCGAGCTGGAGAAACGCCACCGCGAGGCCCCCTGCGAAGGGTCGCGGATGGGCACCCGGTACTGGCCTGAGGCCAGCGGCATCCGCCACCAGCGCGACAAGCGCACCTAATCCACCCCCACGGGGCCTCCGCTGCGGGGGCACGGAGGCCCCACCCACACCCCCAGGAGCACACCTCATGGACACCGCCACCGGCAGGACCGTCACCGTCAACCTCCCCCACATGCCCTACCTCAACAGCAACCAGCGTCTGCACTGGGCAACCAAGGCCCGAAAGACCAAGGCCATCCGCGATGCCGCCGCATGGGCCACCAAGGCGCTCAACCAGACCCCCATGGCCGCCGTGGAGATCACCGCCGTCATCCACCCCAAGACCAACCGCCGCTTCGACCCCCACAACTTCCAGCCCACCGTGAAGGCCGCGATCGACGGCATCGTCGACGCCCAGCTCATCGCTGACGACGACGCCACCCGCCTCGTCTCCGTGGCCTTCCGCGCAGGAGAGAAGGACCCGACCGGGACCCGCATCGAACTGATCGTCAAGGAGGTCGCCCGATGAGCCGCTTCATCGTCCGCCCCGGCACCGACTACGAAGCCGTAGGCGACCAAACCTGGCGACGATCCGCCGCGTGCGGAGGCGATGACCTCGCCCTGTTCTACGGACCCGACGGAGAGCGCGCCGCGGACCGTGAAACCCGTGAAGCACGAGCGATCGACCGGTGCTGGTCGTGCCCCGTCCGCACCGAATGCCTCGAAGACGCCCTCATCCCCGCCAACACCAAGCAGTACGGGGTGAGGGGCGGCATGACCGCTGAGGAACGCATCGTCGTCCGCCGCAACAGGATGCGACGCGCGAAAGCACAACTCGGGAGGGCCGCGTGATGAACCCACCAGACATCGTCTCCCAACTCCGACAGGCCCGACGCGCCGCCGGACTCACGCAAGCGCAGGTCGCTGACCAAGCCGGGTACAGCCGGTGGATCCTCCAACGCTGGGAAACCGGGGCGCACAGCCCCAGCGTCGACGCCGTCGCCGCATACGCCGGCGCCCTGGGGCTCGAACTCCACATCGGGTCACCCGAGCACACCGCCGCTCTGGTCTCTAAGTCGCTGCTCAACCTCGACGCGTACATCGAGGCCCGCGCAACCGAACTCGCCAAGGCCCACATCTCTGGCCTCCACCGGAAAGGGGCGGCAGCATGAGCCGATCTCACGGGACCGTGTCCTGCTACAAGCGGGGATGCCGCTGCTCAGACTGCGTCGGTGCGGAGCGCGCCTACTGCAGCGAACGCCGGCGCCGGATCGCCTACGGGCGCCCCACCACCGACCTCATCGACGCCACCCCGGCACGAGCCCACGCTTTCCGGCTCCTGGACCTGGGATGGGGACGACGGGAGATTGAAGCGGTCACCGGTGGTGACATCTCCGCTGTTCTCTACGGCCGCCCCAGCGAGGGTCTTCCTCCGCTGCGCCGCATCAGCGAGCTGACGTCGCGACGCATCCAGCAGATCCCGTTGGAGCTCATCGCCTCCGACAAGCGGATCCCGGCAGACGGGTCCCGGCGTCGCGCACAAGCTCTTTGCCTGCTCGGGCACACGGTGACGTGGCAGGCCGAGGAGGCCGGGGTGCGGCGGATGGTGGTGTCGCTGCTCGTCAACGGCGATTCGGGGTCGATTCAGGCCCGTCATGCGGTGGCGATCAGGGATCTGCACGCGAAGTGGTGGAGCCGTCCTGCGGCGGCTGGGCGTGCAACAACTCGGGTCCGGAATCTTGCGGTGAAGAAGGGGTTCCTGCCGACGCTGGCCTGGGATGACGACCTGATCGATCTCCCGGAAGCCGACCTTGATGCGGAGCTGGGTCGTCGTGTCGAGGCGATGGATCTGGCGGAGCTGTCGCGTTGCTACCGCGCCCACTTTGAACAGGGCGACCGGTCGCCGTTGATCGTCGCGGGCGCGAAGGCGCTCTCTGATCGTCGTCGTGTCCGCGCTCGTGAGCTCGAAGCCGCCGCCTGACCTGTTCTGCCCGCCGTGCGTGTGCGCGGCGGGCCCAACCCCCAGGAGGGGACATGACCACCCAGATGACCCTCGCGGACGCGCTCGCCGTCGACGGCATGGCCCGCGCGACCGCCGCCTCCAGCCCGGACGCCATCACCCAGCTCGACCAGCTCATCGCCCGGTACGCGGCCACGGGGGAGGAGTTCTCCGCGAACACCATCCGCAAAGAGCTCCCCGAGGGCATCCGACCGAACGCGATCGGTGGCCGGTTCCGCAGGGCGGCCGAGCGCGGGCTGATCCGACCGGTCGGCTACGTGGCCTCCACCGACCCCAGGACGCACGGGCACGCCGTGCGGGTGTGGCAGGGGGTCCGGCGATGACCCACGACTACGACGTGTTCACGGCTCCCGCCACCACCGACCAGACCGACCCCGAAAGTGCCCACGACCAGAAGGTCCGCACGCAGTTCGCCCGTGAGCTCGCGGTGATGCTCGACGGCGAAGGCCAGGATCACGCGGCGGACCTAGTGAGGCACGCGCCCACGGACGGCCAGTGGCCATGACGCACGCCGAAAAGCCCGCACGCAGGCGGGCTGATTCACGCAGGTTGACCTACTCGGTGACCTTGCCGTCGCGGATCTTGCCGATGTACTGCGGCGTCCAGTCGACGGACCGCGCGATGACGTTCAGGCCCTTGCCGTCGCGCTCGTTGAGCTCGTCGCGGATGCCCTTCATGAGGGCTTCGCGGGCGCGGTCGAAGTCGTCGCGTAGTGCGCGCAGGTGTGGGATCTCCTTCTCAGCCATGCCTTACATAGTTGCACAACTCGTGAGCGAAACAAAGATGCGAAACAGAGTTGACAGTCTCGCACTGCCCGCCTAGTGTCATCAGTGTTGCGAAACAAAGTTTCACTTCTGGCAAGGAGGACTCGTGGCCATCTACACGCTCACCCGAGAACCCGGAGGCCGTCAGTGGGCAGGCGGGCTCACCATGCCACCCCGGGTGAAGGACGCCGTCCCGGGCGACATGCCCGCCCCCGACTACCCCATCCCCACCCACGCCCGCCGCCTCGTCGAAGCCCTCCAAGGGGCGGGGGAGAAGTGGGAGCTGAAGGTCCTCGAACTCGAAGACCGCGTGACCGTCATCCACTGGCACCCCGACGAGGACCCCATGCACACCCACTGGGAGTGGCAGAACGGACGCCGCCGCACCGGCCCCGCCGTCCGCGACACCCTCACCGCACTCGACGACCGCGCCAGGCCCTGACACACAGGCGGGCCCCGGATGGAGAAAGCACCCGGGGCCCGCGACCACCGTACCGACCAAGGAGCCCCCGTGCACTGCGACCACTGCGGCCTCGAGGGCCACACCCGCGAAGCCCACGACCTGACCGACCTCGAAGGACGCACAGCATGAGCACCCAGAGCGCCATGACCGCCAACCTCGAAGCCATTCGTGAACGCGCCACCAGCTTCGGCCCCGACTCCGTGATGTACGGCCCCGACGACCGCGAGGCACTGCTCGCCATGGTCGACCACCTCATGGCCAAGCACGCCGAGGTTCAGGCCCTGTCCATGCGCCGAGGCGAGGAGATCAGCCGCCTGCACGGCGAGCTGAGCGCCAAGGCCTGAACCTCGCGGCCGTGACCCTGCCGCAGCCCGCCGGATCCAGCCGGACACCGCGTGCAAGGCGCGGGCGGGCGCCAACACCGACCAGACCGAGACCCCCGAAGGAGATCGAGTGAGCAAGCTGGCCCTCTACCGCTTCTACAACGACAGCGGACAGCTCCTCTACACCGGCATCACCAACGACCCCAGCCGACGGTTCACCGAGCACGCCAAAGAAAAGCACTGGTGGACCGACATCCGCGGTATCTCTCTCGACTGGTACGACGACCGCGACAGCGTGCTCGCCGCCGAGAAGCGCGCCATCCGCGTCGAAAGCCCCCAGCACAACATCCGCAACAAGCGCGTCCGCGACGTTGACGAGGACGAATGCACCTACGAGGACCGCGTCCACATGGGAGCGGCCATCGCCGCGTCCGGGGACCGAGAGGTGTCGCGCGAGTTTTTCGAGGACCTTCGCAAGCAGGTCGACGCGGCCATCGAGCGGGGATACAGCTACATCGAGATCGTGGAGGCATCCGAAGGGCTCGGATGGGTTGAGGACTCCACGGTCGCTGACCACCTTCCTGCCGTTCCCGGCCGCATGCATGCGCAAGGCCTCGAAGACCTGAACGACGCGAACGTCTACCTGGCCTCCTTCATCCCCTCCGAGGTCGAGCAGTTCACGTCGAAGGCCCGGTCCGAGCCGGAGATGGCCCGCGCCCACGCCCACGAGATCACCGTCCGCGCGCACCAGCTCGCCAAAGAGCTCATGTCCACCAAGCAGCGCGACCTGGAAGCCCTGACCGACTTTCTGGCGTCCTCCCCGGACGGACAGAAGTGCCTTGCATGGGCTCAGGACAGGTCCGGCATGGACGCGATCTTCCCCCTCCCCGCTGACTGCCGCGAGGTGATCGAGGCCGCCGTTGGGTGGCTGCTCGGCACCTGGACGCCAGCAGAAGCGCCGACCACCGAGTACCGCTGGCGCGAACTCCTTTCCCGCTAACCCATTCGAACGAGCCGACCACCGGGGGGCGCATCAGATGCCGCGCATCCGCACCATCAAGCCTGACTTCTTCACCAGCCTCACCATCGCTGACCTCACCAAGGAGGCCCGGCTGACCTTCATCGGGCTGTGGACCCACGTCGACGACGAGGGGCGGTGCGTTGACGACGCCCGCCTCGTCAAGGCCGCGGTATGGCCGCTCGACGACCGCACCGCGAAGGACGTTGACGTCGACCTGTGGGAGATCAGCGACGCCGGTCTCGTCCTGCGGTACGCGGTCGACGGCAAGAAGTTCATCGCGGTCTCTGGGTGGCAGGAGCACCAGCGGATCAATCGTCCGACGCCGTCGAAGTTCCCGGCGCCGGAGAAGGGGGAGCGGACCCCAAAAGGGCTCACTGATAGCTCAGTGAGTGCTCACGGAGGGCTCACTGAGGGCTCATGCGAGCTTCGCGAGGGGGCGGATGAGGGCTCATTCACGCCTCACATCGCGCCTGAAATGCCCGAATCGGTGAATGAGGAGCCCGAGGATGTCCAGCCTTACCCCGGGGCGGTCGTTCTCCCCATGTTCACCAGCGAAAACACCACCTCAGATGGCACTCACGGAGAGCTCAGTGAGTCCTCACTGAAGGCTCACGACCGGAAAGGAAAGGAACAGGGAACAGGGAAAGGAAAGGAAACTACATCCCCTCGCTCCGCTCGGATGGCTGATCCAGATGCCTCCGAGGCCGAGTTCACCGAGTGGTACAGCAGCTACCCGCTGAAGAAGGAGCCAGGCGCCGCCCGAAACGCCTACAAGAAGGCTCGTAAGAAGGCCACGGCGCAAGAGCTACTCGATGGCCGGGATCGCTACATCGCTTACGACCCCAACGTCGCCCGCGGCTTCGTCAAGTACCCGGCGACGTGGCTGAACAAGGAGTGCTGGCTCGACGAGTACGGCAACCAGCTTCAGCGTGCCTCAGGCGACGGCTACCAGCCTTACCAGAACCCGACCAACCAAGACGTCTACGACGAGGACCTTCTCTGATGGCTGACAACCTCGACCTCATCACCCGAGCGCGGGCCGCGTTCCCCCACATCACCCCTGCGATCCCGGACTTCAACGCCCTCGACGACAAGGGCGGCGACAGCTTCACCGCGATCCGTGACACCGCGTCGATCCTGTCCATGACCAACGACCTCATCCCGCCCCTGTACCAGCGTGCCGACGCCACTGACGAGCGCGTCCTCGCGTGGGTGGATGCCCTCGTGGGGTTGGCGAAGCCCAACCAGTTCTCCCGGGTGCCGTACCTGAAGGGCGGCCCGTCGCTGCTGCTCCTCGGCGCGACGGGGGTCGGAAAGACCCACCAGGCCTACGGGGCGCTCCGGCGACTGTCGATCGTCGGTATCGGGTGTGGCCCGGTGGCGGCGTCGATCACGGACGTGTTCGCGAAGATGCGACCCCGGCCCGGTGTCGACTCTGAGGCGGTGTTCGAGTCCTATGCGTCCGCGCCGCTGGCGTTCATCGACGACCTTGGTGCCGCGAAGGTCACCGAGTGGACCGAAGAGGTCACCTACCGGCTGGTGAACCACCGGTATGAGCACCAGCTCCCGACGATCTTCACGTCGAACGCGGCCCCGAAGGACTTGGGCGAGCGGGTGGGTGAGCGAGTTGCGTCTCGGCTGATGGAGATGGCTCAGCGGGTTGCGATCAAGGGTGACGACCGCCGCCGCCAGGGTCGTGCGGCGTGATGTTCCGTGGCCGGGGGGAGCCCGGCATCCCGCAGGACGTCAAGGTCATGCAGCAGCTGGCCATGCACGCGTCGAAGCGGGGTGTGGAGATCGACGTGACCACCAACAAGGACAGGCAGCGGATCGTGTTCGCGCACCAGGACCTCGCGGACAGGCTCATGGAGCACCCGCTGAACTACCGGTTTCCGTCGCAGTGGACGGGCTACATCCCGCCCGCCATGTGGCAGGGGCTCCCGAACCGGTCGCCGCGCCGGGAAGCCCTGGTCGCCATCTACGAAGAAGCGCTGTCCCGCAGCGCCCACGGGCAGGTGGCGGCATGATCGACGACGAACGCGCCGCGTGCCACGGCCTCGACTCGTCCATGTTCCGCACTACGACCGTGACAGGACGACGGAAAGCTCTGGCCGTGTGCAAGCACTGCCCGATCGTGGATGCCTGCCTCGACGCGGCACTCGCGGACCCCACCGGCTCCTACGGGCGAATCGCCGGACGTGCGACCACGGAGGAGCGGGCGCACATCGCCGCTGTCCGCGACCGCGCCAGCCTCCGCAGTCGGCGCCCGAAGGTCGCCTCCGCGTACCGGGACCTGTGGGACGGCCACATGGGTGAGACCGCGGACCCGGCCCGTCGTCAGGCGGCTCGGCACATGGTCCAGGACCAGGCGGCGGTCAAGGCGTTGGGGGAGCAGCGGTTCCTTGCGGAGTCGGTGCGGTGCTTCGGCACGGCGCTGCGAGCCGCGGTCGCTGACGGGGACCGTGCGGGGGTTAAGCACGTGCTGCGTGGACTCCCTGCCGAGCATCGGGCCGCGCTGCTGGTCGCGTTCGCGACCGAGCTGGGGGTGGCGTGATGTCCCCGGAGATTGCTCGTTGGGACCGCGAGGTCATCCGTGAGCCGGACGGCACGGTGTTCGTGTGCTGTGTCGGTGAGGGCGGACACCCGATCGCGCTGGAGCTCGGGCCGGAGTGCCCGGAAGCGCTCGGGCTGCTGTTGATCGACCCGGACGGCGCATGAGTGCGCCCCGCCTGTTCGTACCAGGCGGGGCGCGCCCCCAATCGTCTCATACGACTTTGAGGAGCCCCATGAAACCCCCGATCGCCTACTACGGCAGCAAGCTGTCGATCGCCTCCGACATCGTCCGCGTGCTCCCGGCGCACGACCACTACGTCGAGCCCTACGCCGGGTCGCTGGCTGTCCTGCTCGCGAAGCCGCGGGCGAAGATGGAGACCGTCAACGACTTGGACGGCAGGTTGATGTCGTTCTGGCGGGTGCTGCGTGACCGCGGCGACGAGCTCGCCCGCGCCTGCGCTCTCACCCCGCACGCCCGCGCCGAACTCGCGGCCGCGCACGAACCCGCGGCCGACGAGTTGGAGGACGCCCGACGCCTGTGGGTCCTGCTCACCCAGTCCCGCACCGGCACGACCCGCAAGGTCGGGTGGCGTCAGTACGTCAACCCCAAAGGTTCCGGCATGGGCATGCCGCGGTACCTGTCCACCTACGTCGACCGCATCGCCCCCGTGGTCGAACGCCTGCACGACGTGAGCCTGGAAGCCCGCCCCGCCCTGGACATCATCGCCTCCTACGGCAAGCACCCCGGCGTGCTCTTGTACGTGGATCCGCCGTACTTCGGGGCTCGTGCGAAGAACTACGGGCTGGAGCAGCAGGGTGAACAGGACCACCGGGAGTTGGCGGCCGCGCTCACCGCGGCTCGCGCGTCTGTTGTCATCAGCGGTTACGACTCCCCGCTCTACGCAGACCTGTACGCGGGGTGGCACCGGTACGAGATCCACGCCCACACCACGCAGGGAACGGGCCCGTCGTCGCGCACGGAGGTGCTGTGGTCCAACCGGCCGCTCGCGTCTCAGGAGGCGTTGTTCGACGGGGAAGTGGCCTAAGCGGCTCTCAGGGTGACGCTGCCGCCCGTTCACGGTTTGTCGGTGGCGTCACCCACACTCAAGAACCATGAGCGTCTGACGCTCACTACAGCCCCAGGAGGGGACATGACCGACACCGACCGGCAGATCGACGCTCTGCACGCAGAGCTCGCCATCGCGGTCAAGGCGCGGCGTCGCGTCGAGGGATACCTGGAAGACGCCGGACGCACCAACGACCAGCTACGCGCCAACAACCGGCGGCTGCGCCAGGAGAACGACCGGCTGCTCACCGAGATCGCTGAACTCAAGAAGGAGTCGACCGATGTCTGACCAGGACCCGCCCCGCAGGGAAGAGCGCAGGACCTGCCCCACCTGCGGACTCAAGCCAGCCGACCAGGAGTACGGCCCCGACGGTAGGTGCCGTCATAGCCGCGCCACCCGGCCCGGTCGCCGCCGCGACAAGTGGACCGTCGGCCCTATCGAACCCGAGGAGAACTGATGGACACCGAGGACATCAGCGGCAAGGTCGCATGGGCTACTCGCATGCACGGTGCCGAGATCACCCTGACCGACGACCAAGCCGATCGCATGGCCAAGGCCATCACCACTGCGCTCCGGCAGTTCGAGGAGGACGTCCCTGCCCCCGACGACCTGGAAGAGCACATCTGGAGTGCTGCCGCTGATGTTGGCGTCAGCGGCCCTGCTCTTGCTCAGCTCATCTCCGACATCCGCGCTGACCTGTAAGGAGCCCCACCATGGCTGGAGAAACCCAGATTTGCCTCGTTGGCAACCTCGTCGACGACCCTGAGCTCAGGTTCACCCCGAGCGGAGCCGCAGTCGCCAACTTCCGTGTGGCCTCGACGCCCCGCACCTTCGACCGCGCGTCGGGGGAGTGGAAGGACGGAGAGTCCATGTTCCTCTCCTGCACCGTCTGGCGTCAGTACGCGGAGAACGCGGCCGAGTCCCTGACACGGGGGATGCGCGTGATCGTGCAGGGCCGGTTGAAGCAGCGGTCGTTCGAGACAAAGGAGGGTGAGAAGCGGACTGTGTTCGAGATCGACGTCGAAGAGGTCGGCCCGGCCCTGCGCAGCGCCACCGCCAAGGTGACGAAGACGCAGCGCCAGGGTGGCGGCGGCTTCGGCGGCGGCCAGCAGCAGGGGTACGCGGCGAACGGCAGCTTCGGCCAGCCGCAGGGTTCCGCGCCCGCTGGCGACCCGTGGGGGCAGGGAGGACGACCGGGCTTCGGTGACGACGCCCCGCCGTTCTGACCGACGACTGCCCGGGGCGGCCCGCTCCCGCCCCACCAACCCCTTGGAGGACACGTGAAGGACCTCGTCCGCGCCGCGCTAGCCCTACTCAGCATCCGAAGCCCAACCGCCGCCCCGTCCGGCGGGCACATTCGTCCGCGCGAGGTCGGAGACGACATCCCCGTGATGCTCTCGCCAGGCGGGCCCGTGCAACCCAACCTCGAAGAGGCGTACATGAGCGTCGGCGCACCTCGACCCGACTGGTGCCCGCGCTGCCTCAAGACCACCCTGTCCCGGTCCAGCATCTACGCGGTTGCGTCCATCGGCCCGATCCGAGTCGGAGAGTGGGCCATCTGCGAGGAATGCGGGCACAGCCCCTATCAGGAGGACCAGTGAACCTGCGAGACGCCATCGTTGATGCGCTGTACACCGTGCCTGCCGATCCCTCCGAGGCCTCTGAACGTGTAGCTCGACGGGCGGCTGGACACGACGCCGACGCTGTTATGCCCGCACTGCACGCTTACCTGCACCGTCTGGAGCGCGCCATCCGTGAATCCGCCCGCCTCGCGGACGACGACGAACGCGCCCTCGGGATGATGGACGCCGCCGACATGATCAAGCAGGCGCGCACGTCGTGACTAGTCGCCGGCCCCGGGCATAATCCACACAACCAAGGAGGTCACGTGACCTACAGACCCCAGACATGAGTGTGGGGCTCGCATCCCCCGATGGCGAGCCCCACGCAACCCCCGTAGAAGCTTCGCTCCCACTGGCAGCACCATACGCCTACCGGGGGAGTGCTCATGACCTTGCTTCACCTGCTGTGCCGCCTCTGCTCCAGCGAGATGGACTCGGGCACCGTCTGCCCGCCTTGCGTCGGCGCTCTAGCCGCCGACATGCGCGCCCTCTGGGCATCGGGGCCGCTTCACGGCCTGGACGTCGACCTCGACATCGCCATCGCGCGCCAGTCCGTGTTCGCCCCCTCGGGTGGCGGTGGACGGCCCACTGAGGCACCGCTCCCGCTCAACTTGGACGCGTCCGACGTCCGCGCTGACCTGCACTCCACCCTCGCCACCTGGTGCCGGATCATCCTCGACACCCACGGCGGCACCACCCCAGCCGACACCATCCCCGCCATGGCCCGCTACCTGCACGGGCAGACCGCCATCATCCGCACCAGCGAGTGGGGCGACGAAGCGGTGGACGAACTCCGGGAAGCTGTCCGACGGACCCGGCGTGCGATCGACCGGCCCGTGGAGCGCGTGTTCGCGGGGACGTGCCCCACCTGCGAGATGCCCGTCTACGGGATGGCCGACCGGGAAAGCGCGAGGTGCCGCACCGCCGACTGCGGGGGAGTCGTCGAGGACATCGCAGAACGGCGTGAAGCGTCCGTCCAGGCCGCCAAGGACGCAGCGCCCGGACGCCAGCTGACCGTGGCGGAAGCCGCGATGGCAGCGCGCGCGCTCGGCAGGGGGATCACCGACCGGGGGATCCGGAAAGCCGTCGCGGAAGGCAGGCTGACGCCGGTCGCGGTCAAGCCGAAGCTCCTCGTCCGCCTGGGGGACGTCCTCGACATGACCGCCCGGAAGACGCAGGTCGCATGAGGAACCCCCGCCACTCGGGCGGGGGCTGAATCTACGGAGCCTTTGCTTCGCTTCTGCATGCCAGCTCGAATTTTCTTACTGCGGCGAGGGCTGACGCTTCTACGCCGAGCTCCATGCGCCTGAAGTGTCCCGCCTTGGCCAAGGCCATCCTGTACATGCGAACAGCAGTTCTGGCTTCCTCGGCTGCTTCGCTCGCACCGGGGGAACCGATGGTCATCACGCGGGAGCAGGAAGACTCCATCGGTGCCATATCTGGCAGGGCAACTTTGCCCGAAGCCGGAGACCTGTCGAATGCGACAAGAGCCTGGAACTCATTGGCGAGATGGGCATAGGCGTTTCTCCGCTCGGCAGAAATCCGGTACTGCTCCTCTCGTTCCTGCCGTCGGCTCTCCACGCAAGCAGTGATGATGCTTCCCAGTAGGCCCCCGACGATGGCTGCGAGTCCGCCAACGACCGCGGCCCAAAGCACCGCGTCGGCGTCAGTCATTTGCCCCCCAAATCGGTCCGGGCGCCCTTGCCGGGGCGCTGGAACTCCAGGATCGTTCTCGGCTTCCAGGCGGGGGTGCGCCCGAACTTCGCGTCCTCGGGGGGAAGTTCGCCGCGCCCCCTCGACCGGTAGGAGCGGATGGTCTGTGGGCTGATCCCCCAGTGTTCCGCTATGTCGGGGATGGTCCAGTACTCGGCGTTGGGGTCTGCCATGGCTCGTCTCGTTGTCCGTTTGGTGTGGACAAAGTCTATCGGTGTCATGTGGCTTCCTTTCGTAGGCAACTTCGCAACTTGGTGTTGACAAGGTTGCTTGACTCTGCCTAACCTTGTCAATGTCAGCAAGGCAAGGTTCTAGGAGGACCCCCGATGCGCCCCACCGTCACCGAAGCCCGGATCAAGCGCCACATGCGCCGCCTCCAGCGCCAGGCCGACACCGCGACCCGCAACGCCGCTCGTGCCGCGCACCGGGCTGAGCGCCACACCATCGCGGCGCACCTGCGGAACATGGGCGTCGACGAGGCCACCGCTACCGGGATGGCGGCGACCCTGCGCAAGAAGGCGACCGGGGGAGTGAAGGGGTTCGTGAAGAAGAACGGCATCCGCCGCGACTGCACCCGTTACACCCGGGGCCAGGTCCTCGCCCTGCTCGACGCCTACAAGCCCCGCAAGGAAGCCTTCAAGGTCGCCCGCCAGAACCTGCTCGCCCTCGCCGCATAGGAGAACCCGATGAACCTCACGACCTGGGACCGCTACCACACGTACTACATGCCGCCCGAGCTGTTCGACGCCGAAGACACCTGCGTGTACGAGGTCGGGGACAGCAACTGCGGAGAGCCCTCACAGGGACTGTTCTGCGACCGGCATGAGGAGGTGGTCAGCGCCGAGGAGAGCAGCGCGTACCAGTGGCACTACGCGGCCGAATGAAGAAGGCCCGCCAGGAGGTGGAAGCTCCGGCGGGCCCGATGGAACCCCAACCCTCAAAGGAAGAAGGAACCATGCTCGACACTATCGCCCCCGCCCCACCCGCACGCGCCGGGACAGGCCACGTCAACCAGGCCCTCGACGAGATCATCGGTGAAGCGTTCTGGCTCACCACCACCCAGCTCGCCGGACTTATCGCGGCTAGGGGCATCATCGGGCACGCCGACAGCGTGGACGCCAGCCCCGTCGGACTGTGGGTCCTCGACCGCCTCCAGGACAGGGGGATCCCTGCGGTCGCGTACTCGTGGGTGACGACCCTCGCCGTGCTCGACCCGGGCAGGGCGCTGATCGGTGAGGTGCGCGTGCCGGTCAAGAACACCCTGTACGACCTGGAGCGGGAAGTGAACGACCTCGACCACCCGGGCATCACGTGGCAGGGAGAGGCGGACCCGCGATGATCCGGCTCGCACTGATCCTGACCGCGCTCATCCCGTGCCGTAAGGGCCACGGCATGTTCGACTCCCGCTTGGGTCCGTGCCCCACCCGCCAGACCCCCGTTTACCAGCCGCGCGCCTAATCAGTTGCGCACAACCAATCGGTTCCGCTATTCTCCTATAAGGTCTTGAATTACCCATAAGCAACTGAGCCCGGAGCGCATGCCGCCCCGGGCTCTTTGCGTGCCTGAAGGCGCCTTGGCAGACGAGTTCGAGACTCCCTGATAGACCGTCCGGCTGCGTGCGCACCCCGGAGGCGACCGTGACTGACACCATCACCCTCTTCTCGTCGGGGCTGCTCTCCAAGTGGGGGTTCGGAGACGGCGCGACACCCGACGAGTGGATGGACTACCTCGAAGAGCACGGCCTCGAAAGCGAAGGCCTGGACTTCCCCCTGGCGGCACTTGTCCGCAAGCACCTGCTTCCCGAGCTGCGCAAGCACCACCAGATCAATCTCGTGGACATCGAGACGAGCCACAATCCGATTCGCGCGGAGTACGTCGACGGCATTGAGATCGACTGGTACGCCGATGGCCAGGTGACGCTTAATCCCGAGTGGGTGGACGTGCCGCTCTCCGAAGCGCTGAAGATCGCGCGCCCCACCCCTTAGACCGTCCAGCCGGGAACACACCCACACGCTTCGGCGCACAGCCCGAGACTGGACAACCTCGTCCCGGCCGCTCCGTCTGGGGTGGCGTAGCAGCGGCCGGGACGCCGTCACCACTCCTTGCAGTCGTCGTACTCCAAGAAGTCCCGCCCCTCGCAGAGCGACTGCATGTACGTCGGCTCGACCGCAGGCTCCGGATCTGACGGCGCCGGATACGGATTCACCTGAGAAGCAGGCAGACGCGCACGCCCCGAAGAGGACGCCTCCTCGTCCTCCTGGACATCGCCCCCTCCCAAGGGACGGACCAGAACCAACACCAGAAGCGCCAAAGTGACAACGAGAGCCCCTGAGGCGCAGACAATCAACGTCTTCTCAGAGGGCATCAGTCGCGCTCCCAGATGACCTGCACGGAGCCCTTCTTCTTCGAAGCAGCCCCCAGGGCGCCACCGATCAGCGCTCCGAATCCGCCCGTCAGGACGCCGCCGACCACGACGCCCGCGCCTACCCGGCCCACCGTCGTATGGTTGTTCTCGTTGTTCGACCCCTGGACGCGCCACCCCTTCGCCAGCATCTTCGGGGCCTCAGCCTCGAACTCAGCGGCGTTCTTGTACGTGACGATCTTCTGCTTCGCTCCCGCAGCCTCGATCTCACCCATGGCGAGCTCGGCGGCCTCCAGCGAACCGTGCTCCGCGACCATCTTGACGAGCTTGCGCCCGGCGATCGCGGTTGCGGCTGTAGCCATCTGGGTCACGGCCGCGGACTCCTTCAGCCCCGGCCTGGCGGTGGGGTTCTCCACGAGTGGCTTCCACTTCACGCCGCCGTGCCACCACTCGCCGTTGTCGGAGACGATGGCGCCGTTTGCTGTCAGACGAGGCATGGGGAGTCCTTCCGGGGGTTCGCGCGGTTGCTCACCTAAGACGCTCGTACACGGGCGCCGGTTGCCTAAGGAGACTGATGTCCACAGACGACGCCATAGCCAACGCCGCCCGCCTCCTGCGAGCAGCTGAGATGGAGATGGACCTCGCGAAGATGAAGGCCTACACGAACCTCGCTGACTCATGGCTCGGGATGGCGTCCCTCCTTATTGAGCAGGGCGCCCCCTAGCCACCCCGGGGTGCACCCACCTCACCCAGTGGCGTGGCCCGCCCCGCAGGCTCTATGCGTCCCCCGCCCTACACCGCCTGCCCCCGGGCTAGCCCGCCCCTAGGCCCACAAGGGCACACGCATGCAGGGGTGCACGCACCCACCACCCACGAGCCACGTGTCGAGCACATGCACAGCGACAGGTGAGCATGCTCCCCGCCATGGGGCGGGCGCTCACGGCTCACGTGCCCACAAGGACACGCTCATGGTCAGCATCACGACGTGCGTGCGCTCATGCGGATGAGGAGCTGATCATCGTGGTTCGTCGCTACAGCAGCGCGTGGACGAACAGCGATCGCAAGTCAAGGCTTCCTCGTGACTGGCAGCAGCGACGCAAGAAGATCATCGCTCGCGCCTCACGAGGACAAGACTTCGCCCGCTGCGAAAACATCGACGACGAACTTCAACGATGCGCGAACATCGGGCGCGACGTGGACCACATCACCGCAGGGGACGACCACAACCTCACCAACCTCAGGCTCCTGTGCGTCGGGTGCCACCGGGCCAAGACCACCCAAGAGGGAGTCCAGGCCAGGGCAGCCCACCGGGCGCGCAGGTACCGTCCGGCCGAACCACACCCCGGTGCACACAAAGAGTCAGATATACCCCCGTACTGATCGCGCAGAGTCACGGGGGGTGGGGGGATGCCCCTCCCCCCGGGGGGAAAGCTCCTCGGTCGGCATAGCAGCTCAAATCCTGTACGGGTTCTGAGGTCCGCGAAAGGGGGTGAATGGGATGCCGGGTCCGATCCCGAAGCGCTCAGATCAACGCAGACGCCGAAACAAAGAGAACGGCGAGGCAACTAAGGCTGCGGGGGGTGCTCGCGTCAGCGCCGCTCCTGAGGCTGATGAGGAGTGGCATCCCAT
This sequence comes from Nocardiopsis eucommiae, assembly GCF_965344335.1. Taxonomy (NCBI): domain Bacteria; kingdom Bacillati; phylum Actinomycetota; class Actinomycetes; order Streptosporangiales; family Nocardiopsidaceae; genus Nocardiopsis; species Nocardiopsis eucommiae. The sequence continues at coordinate 87,894 of NZ_CBDRIY010000019.1, read as the reverse complement.
CGCTCGGGAGTGGTTCGAGTCCCTCGCGCAGTCCGGGCAGTCCCAGTTCTACGAACCCTCCGACTGGGCTACCGCCCGCGTGTGGGCGCACCTGCTCTCGCAGACGCTGGAGTCCGGGCGCCCCTCCGCGCAGATGATCCAGTCCTGGTCCAGTGGCGCAACCGAACTCCTCACCACCGAAGGCGCTCGACGGCGGGCACGCGTGGAACTGGAGCAGCAGGCCGAAGAAGACCCTGCCGCCGCGGCGAAGGTCGCCAAGATGAGCGCTTACCGGAAGGCCGCGAAGAGCGGCTGAGGGGGTGGGCATGGGTCCCATTCGCTCGTGGCCAGACACGGTCCCGCCGGATAACCGAACTCTCGGGTGGTCGGTTCTCGAATGGGTGACGGACTACGTTCTCCAGCCCGATGGGCCGGACGCCGGCGATCCGTTCACGTTCACCCCTGAGCAGGTCAGGATCGTGCTCCGCTGGTTCGAGATCGACGACCGCGGCGCCTTCAAGCGACGGTCGGGGACGGTGCGCCGCCTGAAGGGCTGGGGCAAGGACCCCTTCTTGGCTGTGCTCTCCCTCGTGGAGTTCGTCGGACCGTGCCGGTTCGGCGGGTGGGACGCAGATGGCGAGCCGATCGCGGTCCCGCACAAGTCGCCGTGGGTGCAGATCGCTGCGGTGTCCTTGACTCAAACCCGGAACACGATGCGCCTGATGCCGGGTCTGATGTCGGCGCGGATGATCGAGGAGTTCGGGATCGACCCGGGCAAGGAGATCATCTACAGCCGCGCCGGCGGCGTCCTCGAAGCGGTTACTTCGTCGCCGCGTGCTCTTGAGGGCGGCCGCGCCACGTTCGTCGTCATGAACGAAACCCAGCACTGGCTGGCGAACAACTCCGGCCATGACATGGCGATGACGATCGCGGGCAACATCGGCAAGTCCCGCGGTGGTGGCGCCAGGAGCATGCAGATCACCAACGCCCCACTGCCCGGCGAGGACTCCGTCGCGGAGCAGACGTGGGATGCGTGGGCGAAGGTCCAGGCGGGCGAGCTCGTCGACGCGGGCATGTACTACGACTCCATCGAGGCTCCGGCGACGGTCGACCTCGGAGACGAAGCGTCCCTCCGTGAGGGGATTCTGGCGGCGCGCGGGGACGCGACGTGGTTGGACATCGACTGGATCATCTCGACGATCTACCAGGGCACGTACCCGCCGTGGCAGTCCCGCCGCATGTTCCTCAACCAGCTCACGGCGCCGGACGATGCTCTCGTCGCGGTGCACGAGTGGGACGCGTGCGCGACCGCTGACCGTTTGGAGCCCGGTGACGACATCGTGCTTGGCTTCGACGGTGGGCGTCGCGATGACGCGACAGCGCTGGTCGCGATCCGTATCAACGACCGCCTGGTGCAGCCCCTCGGTATCTGGGAGGCCCCGGACGGCCCGGCCGGTCAGGACTGGGAAGTCGACCGGGAAGCCGTCGACGGCATGGTCCGGCACGCGTTCGAGGTGTACAAGGTGCGTGCGTTCTTCGCGGACGTCGCCTTGTGGGAGTCCTACGTCGACCAGTGGTCGCAGGACTTCCGTCGCAAGCTCAAGATCAAAGCGTCCGCCCGGTCGGCGGTCGGTAGGGACATGCGTGGTGGCCTCAAGGAGCTCACCGAAGCCAACGAGCGCCTTGTCGCCGCGATCGTCGACGGCAAGCTCAAGCAGACCGGCCACCCCGCCCTGCGCCGCCACGTGCTGAACGCGCGCCGCCGCCTGAACGCCTACGGGGTCAGCTTCGGCAAGGAGCACCGTGAGTCCAAGCGCAAGGTCGATGGCTACGCCGCGACGATGCTCGCTGACTTGGCCCGTCGGGTGCTGCTGGAGTCCCCGAAGTACCGGAAGCGCCGCATGGACGGCAAGAGCGCGAGGGCGGTGGTGCTGGGATGACGCAGATTTCCGCGACCGGGCTCACCAACTCTGAGCAGGCGACGCTGACCACGATCGTGGATCAGATCGAGTCCCACCGCGAGTACAACGAGCGCCGCGAGGCGTATTACGAAGGGTCGAAGCGGGTCCGCCAGCTGGGGATCGCGATTCCGCCGAAGCTCGCGGACGTAGCGACTGTCGTGGGCTGGCCGGGCATGGCCGTGGACGTCCTGGAGGAGCGCCTCGACCTCGAAAGCTTCTCTCTCCCGGATGGTGATGTCGCTGATCTCGGCCTCGACCAGGTGTGGTCTGACAACCATCTGGAGACCGAGTCCGGGCAGGCTCATCTGCCGACGCTGATGCACGGCATCAGCTTCGTTACCGTGTCGGCTGGCGTAGAGGCTGACGGCGAACCTCCGGTGTTGGTGACCGTGGAGCCCCCGACGCGCATGTCCGGGGTCTGGGACACGCGCGCTCGCCGCCTGTCCTCGGCCGCGTCGGTCCAGTGGGACAAAGAGGCAGGTCGATACACCGCCGCGACGCTCTACCTCGCGGACCAGACGATCTTCCTGGAGGCCCCGGCTGGTGGCGGCATGCTGCGGGTGGTGCACAGGGCTCGGCACGGCCTGGGGCGCCCGCTCGTGGTGCCCTTGGTGAACCGGCCGCGCGTCGGCCGCCCGTGGGGGCGTTCGGAGATCTCGCGGGCGATCATGTCCTACACCGACTCTGCGGTGCGGACCCTGCTGGGCATGGAGATCCACCGCGAGTACTACTCGTCTCCGCAGTTGGCTCTGATGGGTGTCGCTGAGGAAGCGTTCGTCAACTCGGATGGTTCCGCGAAGACGGCGTGGGAGGTGTACCTCGGTCGTGTGCTCGCGCTGACGCGTGACGAGGACGGTGAGCTTCCGCAGGTGCAGCAGCTCTCGGCTGGGTCTCCGGCCCCGTATCTGGAGCAGGTGCGCGGGCTGGCGAACCTCGTCGCTGGTGAAGCCGCGATCCCCGCGTCCTACCTCGGGTTCGTCACTGACAACCCCAGCTCGGCGGACGCCATCCGCGTATCCGAGGCGCGGCTCGTGAAGCGTGCCGAACGCCGACAGCGGATTTTCGGGTCCGCGTGGTGCGAGGTTATGCGCATGGCCCTGCTCGTCCGCGACGGCACCGTCCCGCCCGAGGCCCGTTCCTTGGTGGCCCGGTGGCGCGACGCCGCCACACCGACCCGCGCCGCTCAGGCCGACGCCGTCATGAAACTCGTGTCCGCTGGCGTCCTGCCCGCGAACAGCGAGGTCACCTACGAACTGCTCGGCTACGACCGCACCACCATCAACCGACTCTCGGCCGAGGCCCGCAAGATCCGCACAGAGCAGATGCTCAACGGCCTCCTGTCCCAGCCGGGCCCGGATGGCCAGGTGTCGGCCCTGACCGCGCGGGGTGCTGCTGATGTCGACGACGCTGAATAGGCAGCACCTGCAACTGCTGGACCGCACTGCGGAGCTCGCTGTCGCTGACCTCACCCGGCTGTGGCGGGCTCTACCGCGCACGGACATCGACCGGCTCGTCGATGCCCTGGTGGAACTTGTTCCCGGGCTTGCTGCCAGGTGGGGGGACGTCGCGTCGGTGGGCGCCAGCGACTACTTCGACGCCGTCCGGGAGTTCTACAACCCGGGCGGCTCCTACTTGGCTCGCCCGGGTGCGCCCGCGCCCGTGGAGCAGGTGCAGGCGTCCACCCGGTGGGCCGTCGGGCCCCTGTTCCAAGCGTCCCCGGACGAGGCTGCGACGTTGGCTCGTCTGGCTTCGTCGCTGGACCGGCTGGTGCGTGGCGCCGACCGGGACACCATCGCGGGCAATGCCACCCGAGACCGTCGCGCGCTCGGGTATCGACGTGTGGCGCGTCCGGGTGCGTGCGCGTTCTGTCTGATGCTCGCCACCCGCGACGACTACTCCTCCCAGGCCGCCGCCAGCGCGGTCGGCGCGGGGCAGCGTGGCCGCATCCGAGGCAACCAGTCCGCAGGCAGCCGCTACCACGACAACTGTCGGTGCTTCGCGGCCCCGGTGTACGCCGGGTGGGAGCCCGACGCTGACGTGCAACGCGCCCTCGACCTCTACGACCGCGCTGGCGGCGACATCAAGCAGATGCGTCGCCTTCTCGCTGAGACCTGATCTTCCCCGACCCGCACGGAGTCGGGGTTTCGCGTGTGCCGCATGGCCTCGCACCTCCACCTGACCATCCCGCCTCTTCGCCGCATGGCCGCAGGGGCTATCCCGCACGGGAGATCCACATGTCTGAGAGCAGCACCGAGACCAGCACCGCTGAGGCCGCCGTCGTAGCGGACCCGCTCGCGGATACCAGCGTCCAGTTCCAGGAAGCGCCCGAGCGCGACGACCAGGAGCAGGGCATCGACTGGAAGTCCAAGTCCCGCGAGTGGGAGAAGCGCGCGAAGGCCAACGCGAGCGCGGCCAAGAAGCTCGAAGAGCTCGAAGACGCCAAGAAATCCGAGGTCGAACGCGTCACCGGCCGCCTCACGAAGGCCGAGGCCGAGCGCGACGACGCCGTAGCCAAGCTGCTGCGCTACGAGGTTGCCGCTGCCACGGGGATTCCCCCGACGGCGGCTCACCGCCTTCAGGGGTCCTCTCGCGAGGAGCTGGAGGCCGACGCGCGCGAGCTGGCGAAGCTGCTCGCCGACAAGAAGGAAGCCGAGCGCAAGGAGAACCTTGTCGACCCGTCCGCGGGCCGAGGATCCAGCGCTGGCAGCTCTACCGCGGAGCAGTTCGCGGCCATGTTCAGCAAGTAGACCAACCTGAGGAGTCGCCGCTATGGCGGGTATCGACATCAACAGGACGACCGACGGTGTGTACCTTCCGCCTGCGGTGTCCTCCGAGATCTGGGCCGATGCCCAGGAGCAGTCCATCGTCATGCAGCTGGCTCGGCAGATCAACCTGCCCGCCAGTGGGATGACGATCCCGATGATCACTGGGGACCCGGAGGCTGAGTGGGTCGCGGAGACCGACGAGAAGCCCATCAGCCGTGGGACGTTCGACCACCGGACCCTGACCCCGTACAAGCTCGCGGTGATCGAGCCGTTCTCCATGGAGTTCCGGCGTGACATCCCGGCCCTGTACAGCGCGGTGCGGTCCCGTCTGGCGAACGCCATTGCGAGGAAGTTCGACGAGGCGGTCCTGTTCGGCCCCAGCCCGGGTACCGGGTTCGACAACCTGTCCGACGCCCCGACGGTGGACATCGTCAACACCGACGACGCCACCATGTACGACGGTTTGGTCGAGGCGATCTCCGTGGTGTCGGACGCCGACGGTGAGCTGTCTTCGTGGGTGTTCAACGGCTCCGGGGAGGCGCTCGCCCTCCAGGCCAAGGACGGCATGGGTCGGCCGCTGTTCATCAACAACCTCCAGACCGAAGGCCGCTCCATCGGCACGTTCCTGGGGCGCCCGGCCTACAAGTCCAAGCACGTCCGCCGCGACGACGACACCATCGGTTTCGCTGGTGACTGGTCGACGGCCATGTACGGCGTGGTCGCTGGGATCAGCGTGACCGAGTCGGACCAGGCCACCCTGACTGACGGCGACACCACGCTCAACCTGTGGCAGCGCAACATGTTCGCCTTGAGGTGTGAGGCCGAGATCGGGTTCGCGGTGCGCCACAGCGACCGGTTCGTGCGTCTCACCAACGGCTCGGGCTCCTGATGTCGTGGGCCGACCCGCAGGACGTCATCGACCGGTGGGTCGGCCCCGGAGCGCCCACCGACGAGGACATGATCCAGCGGTGGATCGACGACGCTGAGACCGTTCTCCGCTACGAGGTGCCCGACATCGAGTCCCGTCTCGACGAGGGCACTCTCACCATGGACACCGTCGTGTTCGTGGTGTGCCGCATGGTCATCCGGGTCCTGCGCAACCCGCGCGGGGTCCGACAGGAGGGCGTCGGCCCGTTCAACGTCACCTACACCGGAGACAAGCCGGGCGACTTGTGGCTGACCGACGACGAGCGCGCCATGCTCGAAGGCCAACCCCGCAGGCGACAGACGGCGTTCACGATCGACCCCACGCCTGCGGGTTCGTGGACGCCGCGTCCGCCGGACCCGTGGGGGTCACCTCATGGATAACGCCACCGTGGTACTGCTACGCAGGGTCGGCGGGGGCCGTGACCAGTACGGCGACCCGATCCCTGTCACATGGGAGCGGGTTGCTCTTCCGTCTTCGGCAGTAGCCCCGCGCATGGCCTCGAACGACGTCAGCGCGGACGTGGACTACTCCTACGGGCGCATCAGCCTCGTCACCGGCCTGATCCTGTACGTCGCCTCCCAGGAAACGATCCGCCCGGTGGACCGTGTCGAGGTCAACGGGATCGAGTACTCGATCGAGGGCGAGATCGGCCAATGGGTCAGCCCGTTCTCGACGTGGGCTCCTGGCCAGCAGATGGCTCTTCGCAGATCGGAGGCGCTATGAGCGGTTTTGGTCGTGTCCGCCTGGATCACCGGGGAGTCAGCGAGGTCATGCGCTCCGAACCGGTGCGCACCGCCGTGACCTTCGCGGCCGAGCAGGTCGGGGCAGCCGTGCGCGTCTCGGGGCGCCCGGTGGAGGTGCTGGTCGAACCAGCCGCGTCCGGGTCGGGCATTCGGGACGCTCGCCCGGTCGGGCGGGTCACCGTCATGTCCGTGGACGCACTCCCTCGCGAGCTCAAGCACGGCCACATGGCGCGTGCTGCCGCTGCCCTCGGACTGGAGGTGGGGGAGGGGTGATCGGCCCGGAGTACTCCGACCTGGAACGCGACATGGTCGACTACCTCACCGCCCTCCGCTCGGAGTTCCCAGAGCAGTACCGCCAGGCCACCATCGGCGTGGGCCTGCCGGAGGGGTGGACACCTTCGGGTGAGCACCTGTCCGTGAGGGAGGACGGATCCTCGGAGCTGCGCGCCTGGTCGGAGGCCGGGGCGCTGCTGGAGACAGCGACGGTGCGGGTGGTGGCGTGGGCCTCCACCTACACGCGGGTGAAGGAGCTCGCCAGGGTGGCTCGCGCTGCTGCGCTGAGGTACCCGTCGTCCCCTGCTCTGGGGGTGCGTGCGTCGATCGACGACGACACCCGCTCGCCGATCGCGTCCTTCACCGTCACGGTGCGGCGACGCCCCATCTAGCTCTCCTGAACCGCGCGAACCATCTTTCACTCAGGAGAAACAGGAGGTCAGCTGATGGCTGGCAACCCGAATAACGCCTCTGTGTGGGCGTATGCCGATGTGCTCATCGGTGGCCTCGACGCTGAAATCCCCTCTGATGGCGATGACTTCGGCCCGGACTGGGACTACGTCGGCCTTCTCAACGGAGACGACGGCTTCTCGGAGACCATGGACGTCGACAGCTCCGACCACTTCGCGTGGGGCGGCATCCTCGTCGCGACGACCCGGTCGAACTTCAAGCTGACCAGGAGTTTCACGGCGTTCGAGGACAACGAGACCGTGTACGACCTCGTCTACGCGGGCCACGACGTGTCCTTCGCGGGCGACGGCACCTACTCCGGGGATGTGCACGTCCCCGACCTCCAGGCTCGGTTCAAGATCGCGTTCGTGACCCGTTCCGGGACCGGCGCTGACGCGCAGGTCAAGCGCGTCATCTCGAAGAACTACGCGCAGGTCGAGGAGCGCGGCGACGCCCAGGAGTCCGAGACCGAGATCAGCTCCCGCGCGATCACCGTGGCGATCTACCCGACCGAGGAAGACCCCGACACCGGAAAGAGCACGCTCTTCTCCGTCTACAAGGGCCCACTCACCAACGGCTCCTGACCCAGACCCCGGGCCGGGGTCGTTCGCGCGGTTCAGCCCCGGCCCGGCCCACACCTGAACCGCGAGGAGGTGCGTGTGCAGATCCCCAGCCGCGACGAGATCGCAGACAAGATCGAGCAACTCGGTCTCGACCCGCTCGAACCCTCGTCACGAGCTCAGGCTGTCAACGCGATCCTCACTGATCGCGCGCCCACCCCTCCACCCTTCGGGACACTGCTGTCCCGCACCACGGTCGCTGTCGCTGACGGCTACCTGGAAATCACCGTCACCCACCACACGAGCGAAGGAACCGCGCCATGACCGCTCCCAAGAAGACCACCACCCGCAAGACCACCCCGAAGACCGACAAGCCCAAGGTCATCAGCTTCCGAGGTGAACGCTTCCGCCTCCCCGAACTGGAAGGCGGAAGCCTCGACATCGACGTCATCGAAGCGTTCGAGGACGGCAAGGTCGTCACCGCCGTCCGTAGCCTCCTCGGCATGCAGCAGTGGGCCACCGTCAAGGCCATGACCCCCAAGCCGACCATGGCCGACCTCGAAGACATCGCGGACAAGATCGCCAAGGTGTACGGGATGGGGTCGGCGGGGGAATCCGACGCCTCCTCCGACTGATCCGCGACCACGCGGACGCGGTGGAGGCCGACCTGGCCCGCTACTACCACTCCAGCATCTACGACTACTGGGACGGCCAGCTGTCCATGTGGCAGCTGGCTGCTCGCATCCGACACCTGCCCGTGGAGTCGGCCTGCAACGCGGCGCTTGGCGGGGACGAGCTCACCGTTGGCGAGTACCTGCTGTACGACCTGGTGCACATCCACACCGAGAAGCCCCACCCGCAGGACCCGCGTGTTAAGCGCGCGGAGAAGGTCAAGAACGCGCAGCTCAAGGCTGCCCACGAGCGGGCGCGTGATCGTCGTGACCGGCTCGGCATGAGGGGCTCCGTGCTCCGCAAATGAACCTGAGGGGGTGAACCCCCTTGGCTTCAGTCGGGTACGCGACCCTGTCCATCGTTCCGTCCATTCGCGGCCTCGCGGGTGAGCTGAACAGGCAGCTCGGCGCATCGGCCCGTCCGGCGCAGCGCGCGGGCGAGCAGATCGGCACGTCCGTGTCCGCGGGCGCTTCCAAGGGGCTGGGGCGCCTCCAGCGTTCCATCGAGACGGTCACCTCAGGTGCCGGACGGGCGTTCTCCGGCGTCGCCACGACCGTGGGACGCCTGGCCCCCGCCCTGAACAACGCGAACCGGGGCACGTCCCAGCTGGGGCAGGGATTCCGTGGCGTGTACACGCAGGCGTCCGGCCTCGGTGGAGCCCTCAACAACATCGGCCTCGCCGCGAACACAGCATTCACGGTGGGGCGTGACGGTGCTGGCCTGCTCGCCGCTGGCATGCAGCGGACCGGTGTGTCCGCGTCCGCCGCGAACTCCATCTTCTACCGGATGGGTGGCACCCTCAGCTCGATCGGCAGCACCGCAGGCAGTGCCCTGTCCACCGTCGGAGCTGCGGCCACTTCGGCCGCGACGTCCCTGCGCACGAGCTTCTCGAACGCAGCAGAATCCGCTGGTGAGACCATCCGCAACACCCTTGGTGGTGCGGTCGCGAGGGTCGGTGCGCTCATCGCTGGCCTCGGCCTGGGCGCGTTCGCCGCTGAGGTCGCTCGGGTGGCGTCCGGGGCGTCCACCACCCAGGCGCAGATCGAGGCCCTGTACGGGGCGGCCGGTGGTGGCGCTGCTGAGGTCGCCGCCCTCATGGACGGCATGGCCGAGCGCTTCCGTGGGCTGGACATGGCCGCGATGCGCGAAGGCGCCGTCTCCCTGGCCTACATGGGCTTGCAGGGCGAAGAAGCCGTCGGTGTCCTGGAGCGCCTGGAGAAGGCCACCACGGTCACCGGATCCGGCACCGTGGGGCTCCAGCGCGCCATGGCTGGCCTCACCAAAGGCGTGAACGCGGGCAAGTTCATGATGGGCGAGCTCAACCAGATCTCGGATGCAGGCATCCCGATCTATGACTCGCTCGCTGACGTCCTCGGGGTGTCCATCCCCGAAGCCCAAGCGATGGCATCGGCTGGTGCCATCGGCCTGTCCGACGTCCTCGACGCGCTGTCCGGTGACTACGGAACCTGGTTCCCGGCCCTTCTTGAAGGCGCGGACAACGTCGGCAAAACCTTCTCCGGCGCGTGGTCGACCGTCAAGAACACCCTGGTCAACGGGTTCGCGGAGCAGCTTGTCCCGCTCATCGACCGAGCCGCGCCGCTCATGCTCGGACTGGCCACCAGCGTCGAATCCGGGTTCTCGGCCCTTCCCGGTGTCCTCGGGCGTCTCCGCGACGCGCTCAGTGGCACGGGGATCGTCGACGGCATCAAGACCATGGTCCAGGGCGTCAAGGACTTCGGCGCTTCAGCGATGCCCGCGCTCGCGCCCTTCGTTGACGCCGTCAAGTACGGGCTCGCGGTGTCGCTGGAGATCGCCCGCCAAGCCATCGACCGTGTCGGTGCCGCTTTCTCTGCCATGGGCGCGTGGATGCGTGAGAACCGTGGCGCGGTGGAGCTCCTCGGAGCGGTGATCGGGTCGATGGTCGCCGGCCTCACGATCTACGCGACCGTCAGCGGCATCGCGCGGATCGCCACGATGACGTGGGCTGCCGCTCAGTGGGCGCTGAACACGGCTCTTTCTGCGAATCCGATCGGCCTGATCGTCGCCGCGGTCGCCGCCCTCGTGGGTGGCGTCATCTACGCGTACCGGAACTTCGAAGGGTTCCGCAAGGTCGTCGACTCGGTGTGGAAGACCATCAAGACCGCTGCCCTGTGGATCTGGGACAAGGGCCTGAAGCCCGCCTTCGACGGCATCATGGCCGGCGTCCGTTGGGTTGGCGACGCCGTCATGTGGCTGTGGAACAGCGCCATCAAGCCAGCGTGGAACGCCATCGTCGGCGCTTTCAACGCCAGCAAGAACACCGCTGGTGGCGTCCTCGATGGCATCTCGAATGCGTTCACCTCTCTCGGTCAGGCCGCGATGGGCCTGTGGACCGACTACATCAAGCCCGCCTTCGATTGGATCTGGGGCCTCCTCAAGAACGTCGCGACACTCATCATCGTGGTCGTGATCGCCCCGCTCGTGATCGCTTTCAAGACGATGGGCGCCATCGTCACGTGGCTGTGGTCTGCGGCCATCAAGCCCGCATTCAACTTCATCGCCGCCGGAGCGCTGTGGCTGTGGCAGAACGCTCTGAAACCGGCCTGGGATGGGATCATCGGCGGCCTCAAAACCGTCGCGACCTGGTTCGCGTGGCTGTGGGCGAGCGCCATCAAACCCGCCATCGACCTCATCGCTGCGGGCGCCCTGTGGCTGTGGAACCAGGGCATCAAACCCGCGTGGGACATGGTCGTCGCGGGCGCGAAATGGGTCGCCAGCGGCTTCACGTGGCTATGGAACCGCATCAAAGCGATCTTCAACTTCATCGCCGGCCACGTCAGGGCATGGTGGACCCGAACCCGAGCCATCTTCGCGCTCGTGGTCTTCTACGTGCGCTCGACCCTGGGGGCCGCGTTCACGTGGTTCCGCGACAAGGTCATCAAGCCGGTGTGGGACTGGATCTCCGGGCACATCAACCGGATCTGGAACAACGGCATCAAGCCAGCGTTCGACAAGGTCAAAGAGGGCGTCCAAGCGATGCGGGACGCCTTCGACGCTGGGAAGAAAGCGATCGGGAAAGCCTGGGAAGGCATCCGCGATTCCGCGAAGAAGCCCGTCAATTTCCTCATCGACACGGTCTACAACCGCGGCATCATGCCCTTGTGGAACAAGGTCGCTGGGGTTGTCGGAGCGACGAAGCTCAAGGAAGTCAAGGCGTTCGCGACCGGCGGCTCGGTGTACGGGCCGGGAACCGGCACTTCTGACTCCATCCCCGCGCTGCTGTCCCACGGGGAGCATGTGTGGACGGCACGAGAGGTGCGGTCCGCGGGCGGGCACGGTGCGGTGGAGCAGATCCGAGCCCAGGCCCTCGCAGGGGGCACGACCTACGCCCGTGGTGGCGCGGTGGGTTTCCCGAACGCGCCGCGCATCCCTTCAGGGAAGCGCATGCTGGACGCCCTCGCGGACTTCGTGTCGCCTTCGGGCCTGTTCGGCGCGGGCGTTGACCTGATCACGGGCAACTACAAGGCCGCGATCGACAAGGTCCTCAAGCCCGCGCGGGACATCACGGCTGAGATCGGCACCAAGGGTTTCCCTGGGGTGCCGCACCAGATCGTGAAGACCGGCGGCGACAAGATCAAGGACAAGATCACGTCCCTGGTCGAGTCGTACAACTCCGCGCTGTCTGCCGCTGGCGGTGGCGCGGACTCGTGGGTGGGCCTCGGGTCGGCTTCGGAGCGTCTCCAGAGGGCCGCGTCGTGGGCTCGCACCCAGCATGGCCTGCCGTACCAGTGGGGTGGCGCGGGCAACCCGTCGTGGGACTGCTCGGGGTTCATGGCGGCGATCGAGAACGTGATTCGAGGCCTGCGCCCTGGACGCCGGTACACGACTCACAGCTTCGCGGGGACTCCGCCTGCCGGTTGGCAGAAGGGCCTCAAGAGCCCGTTCACGGTCGGTGTACAGCACGGCGGTCGCGGCGGAGGCCACATGGCCGGAACGCTCATGGGCGTCAACGTCGAATCCGGCGGCCGTGGTGTTCAGGTCGGCTCCGGAGCCCGCGGCACGCGTTCGTTCCCGCACCAGTTCGGGTTCAAGCCCGTCGCGGGTGACCGGGTCGCTGGGTCGATCACTGCTGACGAACCGATGCTGTACGACCAGGGAGGCATGCTCAAGCCGGGCCTCCAGTTGGTCTACAACGGCACCGGCAAGCCCGAGACAGTGCGCACGGCTGCTCAGGAGGCACGCGTGGAGCGTCTCCTGGAGGCCATGGAGCGCGGTGGGACTGGGAACGTCATCCACATCCAACCACCCCCGGCAACGGTGTCCGAGCTGGTCGACGGAGTCTCCTACGCGCTGCGCCGGTCTCGGCGCGGCGGTGTGCATGCGGGGGTGAGGTGATGCCCTTGCGGGAACAGCGGTGGGAACTCGACGGCGTAGCCTTCGGCCGTGGCACTGGCATCGAAGTCCGTGAGTTCGAGGTCGGCCCGCCCGACATCGAAACCGGGGACCTCCAGCTCCCAGGGCAGGATGGGACGGTGTTCGGCCGTGACACCCACAGCGGCCGGACGCTGACTTGGGAGTTGTTCACGGCCCGCCAGTGGTCCGCGGCGGAGGCTCGGGATCGCTGGTCGGAACTCCAGGCGAAGTGGATCAACCCTGCTCGACGCCTGCGTCCGCGCACGGTCATGCCGTTGCGGATGCGACTCCCTGGGGGTCGGGCGGTGGTTGTCTACGGGCGGCCGCGTCGCTTCGAGGCCCCGGACGCCGGGATGATCCGGCAAGGCCACGTGGAGATGATCGCGGACTTCAAGTGCGCCGACGGCCTGTTCTACAGCGACAACGGCGACGAGGGCGGGGCGCGCAGTATCACGCTCACCCTCGTCGCTTCTGCTGGCAGCGGGATCGTGTGGCCGGTCACCTGGCCCCTCACGTGGGGCGCTCAGGGTGTCCGCCAGGACGCGGTCGTCAACTCCGGCGACTCGCCGTCATGGCCGGTGATCACGTTCCACGGGCCGGTCGCGAACCCGTCGATCGAGCTCGTGGGGACCGGGAGGCGTCTGACTCTGGACACCACGCTGGCGTTCGACAGGTCGATCACCATCGACACCCGCCCGTGGGCACGCACGATCCTGCGTGACGACGGAGCATCGTTCGCCGGTGTGGCGCGCGGCGCCGCGCTCTCCGAATTCGTGTTGCCGGTCGGTCAGACGGTGCTCGCTTATCGGGGCACGGACCTGTCCGGCCAGTCCCGGTGCGTCATCTCCTGGCGCGACGCCTACAGCACTCCTTAGGAGGACATTGTGGCTCTTGAAATGGACTCTTGGGCGGTCACTGGCGCTCAGTCGTCGGCTCGTATTGCGCGGCTGATGCACCAGTCGGGTACGTCGTCTGGGAACGGAGTGGTGGATGTCGGGCACCTCCAGGTGCTGCCGCTGGAGGTGCCGGGCGGGGGTGTCCGCATCCTCGCGGGCGGCGCGACGATCCTCGGCCGCGAGCAGCAGTTCCAGGGCTCCTACTTCGCATACAACGTCGGTACCGACACCATCGACATCTCACCGACCGGGTCGGGCAGCGGCCGGTCCGACATGGTCGTCCTCCAGGTTGAGGACCCCAACATCGACGGCACCCCGTGGTCGCATGACGTCACCACCGACCCTGTCTACTACTTCCGGGTCATTGAGGGTGTCAGTAGCACTGCCACCGAGCCTCCCGCAGGCCTGACAGCGATCCCGCTCGCGCGCATCACCCTGCCCGCTTCCACGGGCACGGTCACGGCCGCGCGCATCACGGACCTTCGCCGGTCCGCGAACCCCAAGTCGCAACGGGTCCTGCGGGTGCAGCGTGGTGGCACCCAGACGGACGGGTCGTGGGACGAAGCCGGGAACATCCAGAACCCGAACTTCGAGCGATGGCCGCAGCACGACTGGACAGTGACGATCCCCGAGTGGGCGACGCAGGTGCAGGTGCTCGCGGACTGGACGAACGTGTTCCTCAAGCCCTTGACCCCGAGTGGCGCGAACGACGCGATCGGGCAGCTGTTCGTGGGCCTGGTGGGCGGTCCAGACGGGCCGCTGTACACCACCTCCTCGGCGTACAACTTCAACCAGTTCAGCGCCACCAACGGATACAGGTGCTCGGCCGCGAACAAGGACCAGATCCCGATCCCGCCCGCATGGCGTGGCCTGACGGTCCAGGTGCGCATGTACGTCATGGGTAGCGCCGGACAGAACGGCCGCCTGGTCGCGGACAACTGGGCGAACTTCTCCTGCGACCTGGAGTTCCTGGAGATCCCGGCGCCCGAGGCTCAGCTGTGAGCTGGCGGTACTACGCGCTCCGGTGGACCGGCACGTGGGTGCACCGCGAGCTCCCTCTGCGAGACGTGTCGATCACGCACACCCTGTCCGGGCCAGGTGACCTGACCGCGAGCATCGAACCCACCTACGCCGACCTGGTCGGCCCGGACGGGCAGCTGGTGCTGCGGGAGTGGGACACGATCATCGTCGCGGAGGCGTCCGGCCAGCTGCGAGGCGGCGGCATCCTGGTGTCCACCGAGATCACCGGGGACAGCCTCAGCCTCGACTGCGTCGGCTTCTCCGGGTACGCGGCGGGCATGCCGCTCACGTCGACCCTGTCCTGGGGCGGATCCAGCGCCGGCACGACCGGGCAGGGCGTGGACGCGGCGACCGTGGTCCGTGCCCTGTGGGGGCACCTCCAAGGCCAACCAGACGGGAACCTCGGCGTGAACGTCGACAACCTGGCGACGCCGTACCGGCTGGGGGCGTGGCACAACGCCCGCAAGCTCCCCACCGACGACCAGCCGAATCCGCCTGCCACTGAGGTCGAGGACCCACCGATCCCGATCGACCGGGTGTGGACCAACGCCGACCGCAAACCGGCCGCAGCCACCGGGAAAACGGTCTACTGGCAGTACAGCCTGCCCTGGTACGAGGACGTCGAGGTGGGCGCGAAGGTCGACGAGATCTGCCAGCAAGCCCGGATCGAGTACCGGGAGCAGTGGTCATGGGGGCCCGGTCGTGAGTCCGTCGTGATGCGGCTCCAGCTCGGCTACCCGCGCCTCGGGCGACGCGCCAGCGACTTGCGCTTCGTCGAGGGCGAGAACATCTCGGAACTCGTCACCCTCCAACGCTCCGGAGATGACTTCGCGAACGTCGTCGCAGCCTACGGAGCAGGGGAGGGATCCAAGCAACGGCGCGCGACCGCCAGCCAGCGAGACGGCCGTCTACGGCGGGTGCAGATCGTGGACGCCGAAGACGTTGACAACGCCGCGTCTCTGGCGACGATCGCACGTGACCACCTAGCACGCACGAGGCAGATCACCGACATCACGTCGTTCGTCGTGCGCGACCACCCCAATGCTGAGCTCGGCAGCTTCAGTGCGGGTGATGACGTGCTGGTGCAGACCACTATCGGGTGGCAGCCCACCTCCATGTGGGTGCGCATCCTCAGCTACACGTACTCCCCGGACGGCGACACCGTCTCCGTGACGTGCACCCGATCCGATTCCTTCGACTACTCCGGGAGGTAGATGTGGACGCAGCCACGAGGCGCGCCATCGAGGGGCTCACTCGGGAGCTTCAGCGCACTCAGGCGGAGCTGGCCACTGTGAAGCGCGCGTCGCGCCGACCGCAGCTGGGGTTCTCTTCGATAGAGTCCGGCAGCCTCGACGTGGTCGACCCCGAGACCGGACGTGTACGGCTTCGTCTCGGCTACCAGCCGGACGGCAGCGTGGGTGTGGTCCCCGAGGGCGGCGATCCACCTCCGGCCCCATCCGCTCCGATCGTCGCCCCGGCCCCTGTGGGTTTGATGGTGCAGTGGGACGGCCGACTCGCGCATGATCTCGCGCTCCCTGCTGACTTCGACCACGTGTCAGCGCACGTCAGCGCCACCTCGGGGTTCACTCCGGGCGCGGCCACGTTCCAGGGCACGATCCCGCGCGCAGGTGGCCTCTTCCCCGTGGTGCCGCTGGAGGTTGGTACGACCTACTACGTCCAGCTCGTCGGGGTCGGTACTGGCGGGGTCGAGGGTGCCCCGTCCGTGGAGGCTTCCGGGATCCCGGAAGCTGTCGGTGGGGTTCCCGCCCCCGGTTCGATCACGGAGACGGAAATCGCGGATGACGCGGTCACGTCACCGAAGATCCGCGCGCTCGCGGTTGAAGCCCACCACATCGTTGCTGAAGCCATCGAGGCTGGCCACATCACCGCTGGCGCCGTCACCGCATCCAAGCTGGCCGCTGAGATCGTCCTCGCGTCCCGACTGATCGCGGGCAACCCTGGCGCTGACCGGGCGGAGATCGACAACCACGGCATCAAGGTCTACAACGCCGATGGCGAGCTGATCCTCACCACGGAGGGCGGCAACCTCACCCTGACCGGCAACATCGTTGGCTCGGAGATCACGGGTTCCCGTTTCACCATCGGGGCGGCACCCGGAAATGTGGGCTCGATCGAGGACGCCTCAGGGGTGGTCCGCACCCGGGTCATCTCCTCTACCGGGCAGCGAGCGCAGCTCGCAGCGACTACCGGGCAGGCGGAGTTCACGGCATGGGCCAACCCCGCGACGCCTTCGCCGATCGGCGGGGTGGTCGCGCAGGACGGCCTGGTCGGCCTCACCCTGCAGTCGGTGTCGGGTGACGGTTCAGCGCCCCTATCCCAGCAGATGGTCTCTGATGGCCAAGCCACGGGCCTGTGGCGAGCAGGGAACGGCTCTGACATCTCCATCCAGGCAAGCCAAGGGTGGTCAGCGATCGGAGCGATGCCGCCACCGCCCACCGCAGGGGAGCCCGAGGCGCTGGGTGGCGCGATCTACGCGCTTCGGCGCACGGCATCGGATGCGCCGGCCTTGTCGATCCAGTCACCGATGTCCGCTGACGGTCCCGGGGCGACCCGCAGGTCGTACATGCACGTGGAGGGCGCGGTCACGTCTCGGCCGACCACGATCATCACTCAGGCGGCTCAGCGGTTTTACATCCAGGGCGAGCTTGTGGGGTCGTCCACGGACGCCACCACAGACGGTGTTGTGCAGCTAGCGGGCACTCACACTCTCCTCGTTCCTCGGCACGCCCCCGTGACCGGTGAGCTCCAGGCCCAGTTGACGGGCTACTCCACGGGCACGGACTTCTACGACTTCCCGGCCGGGACGTTCGCGCCGTTCACCTTCAAAACCGGTTGGTCGGGGCGGGTGCGCTTCACCATCAACATGTGCGGCCTGAACCCGGCGTCCGCGGCGTCATCGCTCGCGCTCGGCTTCCGCCTGACCGGCGCTGGGACGCTCGGCGCTCACTTGTCTCGGTGCGCGTTCGTGCGGTCTATCGGGGCGGCCACAGGCTCCACGCGCCAGTCCCATTGGTCCAAGCCCGTGAGTCTGCTCGGCAACGCCGAGTACACGCTCACGCCGTGCTACCGCATCACTTCAGGGACCACATCGACCTTCGACCTGGCCCTGGACAACTCCATCACCGTCGAACCACTCATGTGAGGACTTGTATGACTGACCCGACCCAGGCCCCGACGCAGGACGAGGACCACACGGACACCCCGCTCACGCCGGTCCCTGTGGAACCTCCGGGGTACACCCCTCCGCCGGGAACAGACCCTGACGAGCTTCTGCCCCCTGGGGTTCCGGGCGACTACCCGGAGGACCCCCCTCCTCCACTGGCGGATGACGAGTAGGAGGAACCTGTGCCCGACGAGCCCACCATGTGGGAGCTCAAGCGTGCGATTGAGTCGGGCTACCGGGAGCTCAGCGGCGACATCGCGCAACTGGATCAGCGCCTGTCCATGTACGTCCTCAAAGAGGTGTACGAGGCGCACAGGGCCAGCGATCAACAGCGCATCGGCAGACTCGAAGCGCAGGTCGTTGACCTGCGGGAGCAGATCCGTAGGGCGGTTTGGACAGCGGTCTCTTCGTTCTTGTCTCCGATCGTGGTGGGCGTGGTGCTCGCGCTGATTCTTCGGGGCGGGTGAGCGGCCGTGGCCATGCAGAGACCCAGTGTCCGCGGTACGGCTTTTGTCTTCGTGCTCCTCGCTATCGCTGCTGCGGTCGCGATCCTCATCGGGTCGGTAGCCCGCCAAGGGGAACGCCTTTCGGACGCTGAGCAGCACCGCGAGGAGCTGTCCCGCCAGGTCGAGGAACTCGGGGGCACTCCGGTGCCACCACCAACAGGGAGCCCGCACCCAGGCCCGCCTGGACCATCCGGAGCCCCAGGACGCCCTGGCCCCGAAGGTCCCCACGGACAGACCGGCAGTCCCGGTCCGCCTGGCGAGGACGGGAGCTCGGGAGACCGTGGCGAACCAGGATCCGACGGTGCTGATGGCGTCGACGGCGAGCAAGGACCGCAGGGACCCACAGGAGAGCAGGGCGAACGTGGCTCTCCGGGTCCTGCTGGCCCCTCCGGCCCTCCGGGTCCTCCAGGTCCACCGGGGCCCGTTGTGACGCTCCCACCAGACCCACAATGACCCGCCACGCGTGGCGGGTTTTCTCATGCCAGGAGGCGCCCATGACCATGCCTGACCCCGTGCCCGCGCACGACCCCGCCGAGGACATCGAAGTGACCCCTGTAGGCGACGAGGACCAGCCCGTAGACGACCCCGGCACCGATCCGGCCGACACCTATGTTGAAGGGGTGGACCGTGAAGCTTGAGCGACGCAGCGTCTTCGGATGGGGCGCCACCGCAGCCGGATCCGCGCCCTGCGCGAGCGGACTCGTCATCCACTACGACTCCGGGAACCTGGGCCTGCACACCAAGGCCCACAGTGCGTGCCGCACCTACTGGAAGAACACCCGCTCGTTCCACATGGGCCCTCGGCGCAGATGGGCGGACATCGGCTACTCCTTCGGGGTGTGCCCGCACGGCATCGTCATGGAGGGCCGTGGCGCACGCCGAGCGCAGGCCGCGCAACCGGGCGGCAACACCACCTGGACCAGCTGCACGCTGATGACCGGCCCAGCGGAGTCCATCACCCCCGCCGCGATCGAGGGTGTTCGGCAGCTGCGGGCATGGCTGCGCAAGAACCATGGCTTGGGCGCCGGGATCCGTGGCCACCGCGACTTCGTCGCCACGTCCTGCCCCGGCGACCGCGCCTTTGCGCTGGTGCGGAACGGCACCTTCACGGGCGCCCCTTCGAGCGGCACCACGCCCACCACTCCGCCTCCCTCCTCGGGCGGCGGTAGCACCTCACCCACAGGAGCGGAGACAGACATGGTCGGACTCAAGCAGGGAGACAAGGGCGAGCGCGTCAAGTACCTCCAGGAGCTCCTGGTGGGCGGCGGGTTCTCTGTCGGAAGCCACGGGATCGATGGTGACTACGGCCCCGCCACGTCGCGTGCGGTGCTCGCTGCCCGCAAGTCGCAGGGGTCCAAGCAGGACTTCGGTGACCGAATCACTGGAGCCGCCGGAAAGCAGATCCTGACCGCGTTCATCCAGAAGGTCGCGAAGTGACTCCCCGACACCGAAGAGAAGAGGTCCCCATGTCCAAGATCGAAACGAAGGTCACCGTGGCGTCGCTGGGCAGTCTCGCCGCGGGTGTGGCGCTCGCTGTCATCACTGCGTTCCTCGCGGAACCCGGAGCGTTCGGCCCGCTCCCCGAACCGGTTGTGTTCCTGCTCGTCGCTGCGCTACCCCCGGTGGCGGCGTTCCTCGCCGGGTACACGGCCCCGCACACCGACCGGCCCGCTCCCGGTGACGGGGCCTGAGCACGACTGGCGGCACCCGGTCCGCGCGCACGTAGAGGTACTGCCGGACCGGGTGATCAAGCGCTACCCGCCCGGTGGCGAAGCCGCGCTGGCGCGTGAGGTGGCCGCCTACGAGCGCCTGCCGTGGGCGGCCCCCGCGCTCCTCGCCGTGGACGCGCACACGCTGGAGATCGAGCGGTGCACACCCATCCTCGACACGCCACCCGACCCCGCCCACGCCGGACGACTCCGGGCCCTGCTGGAGCGTGTGCACGACGCGGGGTGGGTGCACGGCGACGTGTCCCTCATCAACGTTGTGCTCCACGAAGAGCGCGGCCCGTTGCTCATCGACTGGGAAACCTCCGGCCCTGCCCACCCTGGCCTGCCGTCCTACGACCTGTTCGGCGGCGAAGCCTCCCACTGCCCACCCGAGCGAATCCCGCCCCACCAGCGCCCCCACGGCGTGTGGTGGGGCGGCCCCTCACTCCAAGCGCCCGCCCACCACTGGAGAACCATGCGCATCGTCGCCCTGGTGCACTACTACGTGCCGCACTACATGGCCGGGTCCGAGACGATGCTGCACGCCATGCTCCGCGCCCTCGCGGCCCGCGGGCACCACGTCGAAGTCATCGTCACCAGCCACGAACGGGGGCCATCTGAGTACCAGCATGAGGGCATCCGGGTTCGGTGCGCAGGCCGGAAGGCGGTGGTGGAGATGCTGGATGAGGTGGGCGCGGACGTGATCGTGTCCCACCACCAGGAGGCACCGAACGCCTCCCACTACGCGGCTGGGTGCTCACGCCGAAAGATGAAGAAGCCCCGCGTGGTGGACATCTTCCACAACACGTTCCCGGGGGCCATGCAGGTGTGCCGCCGGTGGAAACCGGACCTGGCGGTTTTCAACACGGCGTGGGTGGAGGAGCACTACCGGCGTCGGCGCATGATCATGCCGCGCACCCGAACCCTGGTGGTGCATCCGCCGATCGACGGGGCCCGCCACCGCACTCGCCCGGGTAAGCACGTCACCCTCGTGAACCTCAACCGGGACAAGGGCGGCGAGATCCTCTACGAGCTCGCGGAGAGGATGCCGGATGTGCAGTTCCTCGGGGTGGTCGGTGGGCACGGGGAGCAGATCATCCGCACCGATGTGCCGAACGTGCGCATCCAGCAGCACACCGCGAACCCGCGGAGGGACATCTGGGGCAAGACCCGGGTCCTGCTGATGCCGAGTGTCTACGAGTCCTACGGGATGGTGTCGATCGAGGCGGCGCATTCGGGGATCCCCACGATCGCGAACCCCACGCCGGGGCTCAAGGAGGCGTTGGGGGATGCGGGGGTGTGGGCTGATCGGAGGCGCCTCGACGAGTGGGAAGCCCATATCCGGCGCCTGATGGAAACTGCTGAGTGGCGCCTGGCTGCGAAGAAGGCACGCGCACGCGCGGCCGAGTTGGACCCGGGGGAGGAGCTGTCAGCGTGGGTGGACGCGATCGAGTCTCTGTGATCATCCCGTGGTCGCCCGACACCGCATGCCGGCACCGTGAAGCAGCTTTGGCGTGGACGGTGTCACGGTGGGCGGCCACCGGACACGAAGTCGTGGTCGGAGAACGCGAGGGCCCGTGGTGCAAAGCTTTGGCTGTGGAAGACGGTCTCGCGCGTGCCCGCGGTGACGTCTTGGTCGTGGCGGACGCTGACGTGTGGTCACCGGGCTGGGAGACCGCCGTCGACCAGGTGCAGGCGGGTGTGGCGTGGGCGATGCCGCACGGCCCGGTCTGGCGGCTCACGCATGCCGCCACGCAGGATGTCCTCGACGGGCACGACCCGCATGTCGGCATGGATCTGACCCAGCGCCCGTATGAGGGGTGGCCGGGCGGCGGCATGGTCGTACTTCGACGTGAGACCTACGAGGAAGCACCGCTCGATCCCCGGTTCGTCGGATGGTCCGGGGAGGACGAGTCGTGGGCGCACGCCCTCCGGGCCCTGGCCGGGGAGGGGTGGCGCGGGTCGGCGCCGCTGTGGCATCTGTGGCATCCACCGCAGGAGCGGATGTCGCGTCGGTGGGGGAGTGCTGCGGCGCGTGCCCTGGCGTTCCGGTACGCGCGAGCGCGCAGCCCTGAGCGGATGAGCGCCCTGCTTGATGAAGCACGTCAGACTGCATGAAGCCCCGCCCGGTTAAGGGCGGGGCTTCATTCGTGTCTAGACCCCGTGTTGGTCTCCTGCCGAGCTGGTGCCGGGTAGGGGCCGATCGTGGAACCGATGCTCGCAACCGCCGTCGATCAACTCCCCACAGGGGAGAGCCTGCTCTACGAACCCAAGTGGGACGGCTTCCGGTGCCTGGCTGAGACGGGGCCCGTGAGGATGTCGTCCAAGCAGGACCGGCCGCTCCGCCAGAAGTTCCCGGAGATCGCTGACGCCCTGGCGACGCTCCCGGAGGGCGTCCTCCTAGACGGGGAGATCATCCGGTGGGCGGACGACGGAAGGTTGGACTTCGGGGCACTCCTGAGGCGGAACAGTGCGGCGGTCCGCCGCGCCCGAGCGCTGTCGCGTTCCGACCCGTGTCACCTCGTGGTGTTCGATCTGTTGAGGATCGGTGGCCGCGACCTCACACACCGGGCGCTCGCCCACCGGCGCGGGGAACTGGAGCGTCTGATGGGCCTGGTCGAACAGCCCTCACCGCTCACGCTCGGCTGGCAGACCGACAACCCCGACGTCGCCATGCAGTGGTGGGAGGAGATGCCCGCCGTGGGTGTGGAAGGGGTGATGATCAAGGACGGCCGCCGTTCGTACAGGCCCGGGAGCCGGGGGTGGCGGAAGTGGAAGCACCGGGTCACCACCGAGGCGATCGTGGGCGGGGTGGTGGGTCACGCGCGTGCACCCCGGGCTCTGATCCTGGGGCGGGTGGATTCGGTGACCGGGGAGTTGCGGGTGGCGGGCCGGACGACGGACCTGTCCCCGGACGAGTCTGAGGAGTTGGCGGGGCACATGGTGAAGACGGATGACCACCCCTGGCCCCGCACCCTCGCCGCGACGTGGGGGAGCGAAGGCCGCCAGCACTACACCCAGGTGGAGCCGCACGTCGTGGTCGAGGTGTCGCCCGACTCGGCGGAGGTGGCGGGCCGGTGGCGGCACGTCGTCCGGTACGTCCGCGTGCGCCCCGACCTGACACCTGAGGACGTCCCGAAGGATCTGGACACCGAGACGTAGCCCTACCTCGGAACCTCGACAGGCAGGTCCGGCCCGACCGCCCGCAGGTACTCAAGCCGTTCTTCGAGAACGAAGTCCGGCGCGGTCATCTTCGACAGCGCCTGGAGCCCGCGCACGTGCCGGATCGTGTCCAGCCTCAGCAGGCCCTCCACGTCCTCGAACGGGATCGTCCAGCTGAGCGCGAGCGGCGCCGGTTCCCCACCTCGGCTTCGCGCCCGCAGCATGGCCACGGCGATCCGCCAACCGATCCTCGCGGCAGCGCGCGGCCGGTCCCTCAGCTCCGGAACGGCCGTGAGGAGCCACGGGTCGAGGGCCCTCTCGACGTCCCACTCAGGTGTGCGCATACACCCATGGTGCCTGACGTGCGCAAACGCCTTCCGGGAAAGAAAGTTCAAAAGAATCGCGGTTGCACGCCGCATACGCCCGATAGTGTGCCCGTGAACTCCCGAAGCACCCGCTCCCTCTGGTGGACCGCGCCTCGTCTAGTACGGGTTCCGGTCCACCAGAGGGAGAGGCGTCATCCCTTTGGTCCGTGTACCCGACGGGCGCCAGGAGGCGAAGTTGAAGGAGTTCGAAAGCGGAGGGGACCGCCCGCTCTGGCACGAGATCGTGATGATCAGTCTCGTGTCAGGCGCCTCAAGCGGCGCTGGGCAGGCGATCCTCACCGCGATCATCCAGTGGATGTCCTGAGCAGCTAAAGCTTTGCAGGGCCGCTAGCTGCTCGATCTGGCTCGCTCCTCGGTCGGGGGGCGGGCCAGCACACACAACAGTACATCGCCATCTGTTGTGTGCGCAGAAGTTGTGCAGTACTGCGCAACCCTTTTTACTCGGAGTGAAACGCTCTACCTTGCGCACACTGGAGTCTCTGGCTCCTCAAAGGCCCGTATCGCCGTCCAGGTCGATGCCCAGAAGCTCTGCGACCTTGTATGCGCCTTCGGGTCCGACTTCGTCGAGCAGGCCTGCGAGCCACGCGCGCTCTTCGCTCGTGAGCGGGGGCTCTTCGGGCTCCGGGGGCAAGGGAGTGTCCATGCAGGTGGTGTACCCGCGTGGCCGGTCTGGGCCACCTCCTGCGCCTGTCGGTGTGGGGTGGGATCCTCGGCTCATGAACGACATGGTGAATGTTCAGTTGGTCGGCGGGCCGATGGATGGAGGGGTGCTGCCGGTGGACCGTGAAGCACTCGACGACCCGGAGCCCGGGATGGACTTCGTCCCGGAGGACTCCAGTGGCGCCCCGGACGATGATCAGGGGCTCCCGCTGAGCAGGGTGCTGTACACGGCTGCTCCGGGCGGTCCGCCGGATGTGTGGCACTGGCGGTCGTGGGTGCCTTGACGCGAGAAAACCCCACCCGTAGGTGGGGTTCTCGATCCCCGCGTGCGCGGGGAGCACTCATCGCGGTTGAGTGGACCACCCCCGCAATAGCGGGGAGCAGGAGACCAATCTAGCGCGACGCGGTTGCTGTGTCTGGGAGTTGCTGCTCGACACGCGAAAACCCCCGCCACCTGGATTGGTAGCGGGGGCCGGTCCGGCTCACCTTTGCGGCGCTCTTCCCCGCCGGACCGTCCTGCTGCGCGTATCACCTAATGCGGCGGAGGGGGCGCGCTGTCCCCTGTGGTGTCGCCGGGCGTCACCCCGGGGTCCGGTCACCACCCGGACCACCAGCCCGAAGGCCGGAAGCGAAGCTTGGTGGGGTCGGGAGTTGCACCTCCCGACCCCCGCCGCCACTCCCCCTCATGGATGTCGTGTCGGCGTCTGGTCCCGCACGCCCGCCTCGGGGCCCGGACGTGCGGAAGTCTCTACTGGTCGTCGGGGTGAGTGAGGCCCGTGGAACCGAACGGTCCGCCGCCGAGATGGGGAGCAGGCCCGAGCTTCTCTTCCTCCGCGAGCTCCTGCTTGACGCGCACGCCCTGGAGGCGGTGCAGCTCCTCCTCGCGAGGGGTGAGATCGTCGGTCACAGCGGCCTCCTCGGGCCGGGCAACCGGCCACCCCACAGGCGAGGGTTCGCCATCGCGGCCTCCAGCTCCTCAGCGGTGTCCCGGACGAGGGTCGGCTCGGTGCCGTCGTCCTGGCGGAGCGTCGCCATCCACAACGCCCCGACCCGGCTGATGAAGTACCGGTCGCCGTGCGCCGCCCTCAACGCGACCACCTCGGGGTCGTCGGTGACCTGCTCGTCCGTCATCATCTGCTCACCTCGCGTGTCTCAGTGATCACGAAGGTACGGACAGCAGAAGGGCCTGATGTTCCAAGATTTGGAACAATCAGGCCCCACGAGCTTCGCGCTACCCAGTCAGGCGGTCGCCTTCGCGACAGCCTCCGCCACCTCTCCCCACGACGGCAGACTTCCCGTCTCACTACGCAGCACCGACACCGAAGGCATAGCCTCCAGCTCCCGCAGACTCCGCCCGAAAGCTGGATGACCCGCGAGCGCGTCACCGGCCTTGGGCACGACCACCGTGGGCACGCCGCGGCCGATCATCTCGCAGGCAAGGGCGATCGCGAAGTTGTCGGCCAGGCCGAGCGCGGTCTTGTTCGTGGAGTTGAACGACCATGGGCACGCCACCACGGCCGCGCCAGGCGGCATGCTGCGCCCCGTGCCGGGCAGCCGGAACTCGGTCCGCACAGGTTCTCCCGTGAGGTCAGCGATGGCGTCCAGGTCGTGGAACCTCGTCCCCGCAGGGGTGGAGAGAACCGTGACGGTGCTGGCCTGCTCCTGGAGGAGCTTCACGAGACCCGTGACGGGTCCGCTGCTGCTGGTGGACGCTCCGGACAGGAGCAGGTAGAGAGGACGCTGATCAGTCATGGGGACAGTCTCGGGGGTCACAGGTGCATCCTCGACATCAGCCCCCGCAGAGGCTCGGGCAGGTCCCGGTACAGGGGCACGAGACGGGCCGCGACCATGCGCGCGCTGGGGTGGAACCGGGTCATCTGCGGTGCTCCTCGCTCTGCGCGCACGAGCTTCTCCAGGGCCTTCTGCTTCTGCCCGGTCTCCAGGTGAACACGCGACATGTCAATGCTGTGGTGGGCTTGGCGTTCCGCGAGCAGTGTCTGGAGGTCGTGGCTGGGGATCATCTCGTCGCGGCGGACAGCTTCGTCGTAGTCTCCGAGCTCTGTTGCGACGGCGGCTCCGTGGATGGCGACGTTCGCGCCGACGAAGTAGGTGCTGTACGTGTCCAGCTTCCTACCGTCGACCCGGTCAGAGACTTCCCGAGCTTCCCCGTAGTGGCCCCACGCCCGGCTGGCCTGCCCGGACCTGCCGGAGATGATCGCTGCCCGCAGGTGCAGCGCCCCGATGACCTCGTCCGCTCCGGGGTGGTCACGGTCGACGCGGGAGATCGCGTGCTCCAGGAGCTTGGTCCCCGCCCCGAGCGCGCTGTGCTGAATGAGAACGAGAGACCGCCGCCACGTGATGATCAACGGCAAGTGCGGATCTTCCGACAGGCCGGCCGCCCGCCCGGCCTCCTTGAACATCGAGTCCGCGAGGTCCGTGTACCCGAGCCTCCTCGTGAGCTCGCCAGCCGCAGCGTAGGCGTCAGTGAGGAGCTCCCACGCCTGCGGGGTGTCGCTGGTGTGGGCGTGGTGGGACAGCTCCTCGATGACGGCGGGAAGCATTCCACCGAGCTGACCGTGTCGGGCGATCCTGCGTAGGTGCTGGGCTCTGACGAGCTCGGTAGCGAGGGTGTCGAGTGGCCGGGGTGGGCCGTCGAGGTCGGGTGGGAGGTCCGACCACGCGAGTGCGCGGCGCAGGTGCGGGATGGAGGTGTGCATTCGGTCGCTGGTGTCGGTGACGCTGGGGGAGGGGGCGGAGAGCGCGTCGGGGTCTTCGCGGAGTGTGTTGGCCACGGCCACTACGAAAGCGGGCGTGGGTTCTTTGTGGCCTTTTTCGACTTGGGCGATATGTGACCTGCTGTACCGGGTGCGGTCGGCAAGTCCTTGTTGGGTGAGCCCTCGTTGTTTTCTCGCTCGGGCGATTCGTTGACCGGTGGTGTCGGGGGTATCGTGGGTCATGGTGGCCCTGCCGTTCCTGATGCTTAGACACCCTCAGGATATGGTGGGGCCTTTTCGTTTTTCAGGCCCGTGCCTGACCTGTGACAACGGGCCCCGCCGTGTGGTGGGGCCCGAAGTGTTCAGGGCCGGACTGGTCCAGCGTGGCCATGGCCATCCCACGCCATGGTGCCGTCGGTGTGCCATCCGTCGTGCCCGTGGGGTTCGCGGCATCGCCGGGGTTCGGTGGCGGTGCTGGGGAGTGCGTTCCAGGCGGTGCTGTCGCAGGGGTCGGTGTTCACGGTGTCTCCTCGGTAGTCTTCTGTCGGGCCGCCCCTGATTGGTGCAGGGGCGGCCTTCTGCGTGCAGGGGTCAGAATCGCTCCGCCATCTGCATGAGCCGCTCAGGGTCCGTGGTGCGGATCTCCTCCACCCGGGCCTGGGCCTGCCGGATCTCCAGGTCGCGGACACGCTCGACTGCGGTGGGGGTGCCGGACACGCCGATCGTCCCGCCTCCGTGCGACGTGACCGTGTATCCGAAGTCCTCCATGTGGCGGGCCAGCAGGTCACCGTTGGGTCCGGCGTACATGAGCCATTCGGTGGGGTGGGTGTCGCCGTGCGGGGTGTACGGGGCTCCGACGAGGTCGTGGCCGAGAAAGTCGCGGGCGACGTACTTCATGTAGTTGACGGTGTTGTGGGCGAGCATCGGGGGCTCCTTCGTTCAGCTGGTGATGCTGGCGGGCCTGTGCTCCAGGCGGAGCGGGCCCCATTGGGTGGCCACGGTCTTGATGGGCTGTCCGGTCTGCCCGGGGTCGTAGCTGGCGTTGATGCCGTAGAGGTGGGTGGGGTGCGCCTCGGACGCGTAGACGAACCAGATCTCGTCGTCGGCGTCGCGGACGAGGTCGCCAGCGCGCGGGGTGTAGGTGGGCACGGGGGTTCCTCGGGGGTTCGTTGTTCCTATTTTACCCGATCACAGGTGGTTAACCACCTGTGACTTGACCTCAGTATGCCCCAGCTAGACAAGGTGGTCAACCACCCTCACAATGGGCCCATGGCCAACCAGCACAAGCACAAACTCCGGGGAGTCCGGAACACCCCCGACTACCTGTGGGACGACCTCGACACAGGCGCGAAGTCCATCGGGGAAGACCGCAG
The DNA here is from genome assembly GCF_965344335.1 of Nocardiopsis eucommiae. NCBI lineage: Bacteria > Bacillati > Actinomycetota > Actinomycetes > Streptosporangiales > Nocardiopsidaceae > Nocardiopsis > Nocardiopsis eucommiae. Next base: position 59,561 of record NZ_CBDRIY010000019.1, on the reverse strand, counting down.
CTCGATCACCCGGCAGCTCTGGGAAGCATGGCTCGGGTACCCCGGCGCGCAGTGGCCGCCAGCGCCCTCGAAGGGCGGGGAGAGAGAAGAGAAGTAGCCCCGGAAGCCCCTGCTCGCACCGTTTTCTGGTCCTCTGGAACTGGTGCGAAGCAGGTAAACTGGGGGCACATTTACATAAAGCGAGCCCGCCGGGTGCTGGTAACACCACGACGGGCTCTGACCACCTCACCTGTTCAGACCAGGAAAGGCGGCTAGGCATGAAGCTTAGCTACATGGTAGCTCGTACCCGAAACCGGGTCGCTACCCCGCGAGTCACAACGTCGTACCTCCCCCACGGAGGTGCGCGATGAGCACCGACGCCTTCGAGATCGAAGCGCTCGACCAGCCCACCTTCACACAGGTCGGCCACTGGGTCGCCTTCCGATCCGACCTCTCACCAACCGCTCGGCACCTCTACACCGTGCTCGCCACGTTCGTGAACCAAGGCCGCCGCGCCAACGGTGACACCAGCGTGTGGCCATCCCTCAACCTCCTCGCCGTCACCCTCGGGGTATCCAAGGGCGACTCGGTCACGCCCTACATCGACGAACTGATCCAGGCGAACATCGTCGTGAAGACCTCCAACACGATCGGCGGCATGAAGTCCCGCAACACCTACGCGATCCGCTTCAACCCGCCGCCCGAAACCAAGGTCGTCACGAGCTTCGTGGAACTCCTCGAACCCCTCAAAGCCATCGCCGGCGACCCCAAGGCCATGAGCAAGGCCGCGAAGGCCACCCGAGCCCTCATCAAGGAGCGCCGCGAGCGGGAAAGCGCCCCTCGGTCGACAGGGAAAACCGAGGCCGGCCCCGTACCCCGCAATACCGGGGTACGTGCCCCCGAATCCCGGGGTGCGCACCCCGCAATACCGGGGTCTAACAAGACGCAGGGCGAACTAGATGGAGGTCGAACTACACCTTCTTCCTCTTCCGCTGGCGCTCCCGCTGAGCCCCGACAGGGTGAAGGCGCACCGAAGAAGACGAGGAAGACTGAGTCTCCAGAACAGATCATCGAACGCCGTCTCGGCTGCACCCCCGAGGAAGCCGGCAAGGTCGCGACCCTCATTAACCAGCAAGGCGACGGGAAGGGCGGCCGTATCCGCTCGCTGTCGTGGTGGGTGGAGAACCGGGATCTTCACACCCTCCGCCAGGACCTCGCCATCGTGCGCGGCTCCCAGAGCCCCGCAGGCGTACCGAAACCCCTCGACGAAGGGGAACGCATCAGGCGCATGCAGAAGGGCGGCTACCAGCCGTACAAGAACCCCGTGGACCAGGACGTGTACGACGAACCGTTGCTGCCCGTCCCCGAGAAGGCCCACACCGGAGCGCGCGCACCCGTCCCCGACAACGAGTACTGGGACACCGTCAGCGACGAAGACCTGAAAAACAGCTTCCTCTGACCCAACCGGGCGTCGACCGCTAAAGTCGGCGCCCAACCCCCGAAAGGACCCCCATGACCGACCTCATCCGCCAGCACATCCGAGCCGCACACGAACACGAACGAGACTTCGACCGCCGCCGCGAAGAACTCCTCGCAAGTTATGAAGCCAAAGGCCACCGCATCATCGACGGTGGACAAACCCACCGATTCCACGAGAAGCACGGCTACGTCGACGCGTGGGAGATCATCGACTACCGCACCGGCAAGATCATGTTCGAAGGACTCGGTGGCTTCGAGGGATACGGCGAGGCTGTGGAGAAGCACGGCTCCATGTGGCTGCACGTCGACCCTCTCGAAGACGAACTGCTGACCGAAGACGATCCGTTCACTGAGGGGCTCCCCGAGTCGTTGTGCGAGGCACTGATGGCGTGGGTGCGCGAAGCCGACGATGAGGACATCGACCAGGTACTGAGCGAAGACTGATCTCGCGCGGTTGCCCCAGGGGCGTACCCGCTGGCGCCCCCACATCATGGCTGACCCCATCCCCTAGGAGAGTTCATGCAAGACCTCATCACTTGGCTCCGCAGTGTCCTGCGCGAAGACGAAATCATGGCGCGAGCAGTCCCGGTCAACGCGCGATGTGTGCCGCCAGCCCACTGGTCAGTGAGCACCTACGGCCCAGATAAAGGCCGCGTGGTCATGGGAACCGCAGACGACTTCGCGCTTCCCACCCCAGAGCACGCGCAGTACGTGGCGCGATTCGACCCGGCGACGGTCCTAGCAGACGTGAGGGCGAAGGGAGAGCTGCTTTCCGTCTACGAGATGTGGTTCATGGGGTCGTCCATGCCTGACTCTGGCGAGCGCTACAAGGGAGCAGTGGAAGGGATGGAGAAAGCGATCCGTACCTTCGCGTCCGCGTACCGGCACAGGCCCGGGTGGAACACGGACTGGGAGAAGTGACAGGGCGCCCGACATGCGCGGGCGCCAACACAGAAGGCCCCGCACGAGGTGGGGCCATAGCTCAGAACAACGAGAGCCTCTGCCCACGCTTCGGCGCCACCACATCAGGGTTCAGCCTCTGCAGCTCTTCCAGAGCAGGCGCCAGAGGAGGAACACCGAGCGACGCAAACAACTCCCGCGTGGCAGCGTCCGTCGAATACAACACCATGCCGTCCCTACCGCGAGTCGCTAGCACCCGGTAGATGTTGCGCACCATGGCGTGGAGCTTCTCCCCCCAGATGGTACTGTCATTGCCCTTCTGCGCCTTCCAGCCGGAGCCAGTCCAGGTGAAATCACGGCCCATGATGACGCCGGAGTACCCCCATTCGAGGCCCTGGGCCGTGTAGATGCACCCCACCTGGTCCAATCCGCGAGAGTCAGTCGCCCACATGGCAGTACCCGGGATGCCGTTGCGGGTATCGGCGAAGGGGGAATTCCAGGCGCATGCCCAGTCACCGATCTGGACATCCTCGATGAGGCCCCCGCCAGGAGCGGTCTTCTTCGTCCAAGGCCAGCAGTACCCCGCCGTCAGGCGTGCAGTGCTGCCCAACGCTGCCTGGAGGCGGAGGTAGGTCTCCATCTCGGCGGGGTTCGCAGCCGCTAGAAGCTGGTAGGGGCCCTGGTAGGTCCATGGTTGCGGCTGGGCATCCCGGTAACCGAGTAGAGCCTCAAGCCAATCAAGATAATCGGGACAAGAATACTGTCGGAACTGCGTTTTGAGGTCGATCTCGTGGATGTTCTCCGGACGAATACCCAGGTCGATCGCCGCATCACGGATGTTCTCCGGGGTGCCGACTTCATCGCGCCGGACCACCTGGTACGGATCTAGGAAAAACACCGGAACGCGTGCCGCGTCGATGAGTTCGTGCACTTGTGGCGTGTCCTGGCGGTGCTCCTTGGGCATGTACTGGCGGTTGGAGTTCTTGCGCAACCGGTGGGCCTCATCGCACAACAACACGTTGAGTTGATTTCGCGCTCGATGCCGGTGCTGGTCGAAGTAGGTGAACATCTCCTCAACATCCTCCGGATCACCTACGACATGGTGACGGAGGGCCTTCGCGAAAGATGTGCTTCCCGAGGCGTGCACCGCAGTACTGCCGATCCCGCCGCAATTACCGTAGAGCTCCAGGGCAAGGACGCTCTTCCCCGTGCCTGGACCACCGACGATGATGAAGACGTTCTTGTCGTTCTCGGAGAACTTCTGGTCCAGGGCATGGGAGATCTTCCGAAAGGCCGTCCGCTGCTCCTCGAGCAAGGGAAAGAAGCTTCCCCTCTCACGCACGCACTTGTTGACAGCGCGCATCACCTCATCAGAAGGCCGGACGTGGGCGGCGTTCAGCAGCCGCAGATGGGCGGGCGCTCCTTCAGCCGAGAGCACCGTCGTCAGGAACTCCGCGAAGTCCTGCCTCTCCTCACGCCCAGCCCCGAACAACTTGGCCCGTTCTGGGTCGACCATGGTCGGCAAAGAGGCTGGATGTTCGACCTGGTCGGAGGCCGCGTTGTGGAGGTTGGCAACACACGCCCAGTTCCCTCCAAGCATGGGAAGGTTCTTCTCAAGAGTCCGACCGTAACCCCATGCTTGGTCGAGGGGGTGCAGGCTGCCCTCGTTGGGAGCGCCCGGATGATCCACGAGCTCTGTTCCAGCGATTGGTCGCATGTACGACCACTGCTTGTTCTCCACGATCACCATCGACATGTCCCCAGTCGCCGGGTGAGAACCGAGCAAGACCATGTCGATGCGCTTGTTGCTGACCAGTGTGCTCATCTCCAGCAGCACCAGTACGTCGCCCAAGCCAGCATTCATCAGCACGGCGGTGACCGTCTTGATGCTGGCCGCCCACGACTTCCGTTCGGCGCTGCCCGAGTTGGTCTGATACAGGGTCTTCGCTCGGTACTCAAGGGTCATGACCAAGTCGTGGGTATCCATGGCGTGGAGATCGGAAGCCTTCTCAACCAGGAGATACCGCGGCCTCTGTTTAGCCACTGCTGGGATCCCGCTGCGATCGCCTGTGGCTGGGGGAGTGCGGGGGAGGTTGCCGTCGGCTGAATCAAGCATGGGCTCACTCTGCCACGGGGTGCTGACGCTTCGGAGTTCGCGCGGTGCTCACGGACTTCACTGCTCGAGGTCGGTGTACTTCGCAGCCGTGCCGTAGGCCTTCTCGACTGGGTACTTCTCCGCGTTGAGAGCGATCTTGTCCTCGAGTGCCTGCTCGAGGTCTACCCCCAGGACGTCCGCCAGGCGTAGTAGGTAGGCGAACACATCAGCCATCTCTTGGCGCACGGCCTCAGCCTTGAGTGGGTCGTCCATGACTGCTTGGGACTGCTCCGCGGACAGCCATTGGAACTCAGCGGTGAGCTCGCCAGCCTCGCCCGCTAGGGCCATGACGAGGTTTTTCGGGTTGTGGAACTGCTCCCAATCCCGCTGGTGAGCGAAGGCGGCCAAGGCTGACTGAAGTGAGGTGATGGGCATGGTTGTTGGATATCACGGGCGACCAGGAGCTTCGTCCGCTTCACTGATCAAGTAGTCGGCGCGCTCCCGACCCGCCTCAGTCAAACCGCCCACACTCACCACCATCTCCGACGAACCCATTCGCGGCGGCGAAACCAGCCCCTGAACGTGCAGGTCCACCAGTGTGTCCACCACGAGGTCACGTGCGAGCACCGTGCCGCCGAAGTCGTACACCCGCATCAGAACCGTGGCAGGAGTGATCCGAGGAACCTCACCGGGCCGAAGGCTGCGCTCGTGCAGGCGGGTGCCTACCAGCACAAGCTCCTCGATGGTCATGGCTCATTCTCCCGTGCCTAGGTGAACATGCACGCACGACGTTGGCCAGAAGCGGACACCTCCACCCACGGGCCTGCTGCGCACCCCTACGCTCCCCGCGTGGACCTCACCCTCATCGAAGCCTGGAACCTCTGGTGGTCCGGCAAGCAGCTCACCGACCACTCGATCCACGGGATGCCCGTGCTCTGGGCATCCCGTCTTGGAAAGATTATGGCTTTCCTCGCTGGCACGACGATCGTCATCGATGTATTGGGGGTAGATCGCATTAATCGCTGGGCATCAAGGAGGGGGGAGTTCCCTGAAATCCAAAGCGACCACGCTTGGGTGAGGTCCCTTAGGTTTATCCTTTCAGTCGTTATTGGGTGCTCGGTAGTTATACTTCTCGCAAAGCCCCTGGTGGTTTGGCTGGGGTCACTCTGGTGGGGAAAGGTTCTTCTGGGCGGAGCCTGTATGGTGGTGCTTGTCCAGTCGCCGTATTGGGCTGCCACCTTCTACCTCCCAGCGGGGAGGTTCGAATCCCCAATTTGGATGAAGTTATTCAAACTCATTGGCGTGCTGGCGGCGTCATCGGCTTTGGTCTATTTTCTCATTTCCGGACTGCCGGGCAGTGACTGGTCCGTGCTATTTGTGGCAGCATTGGTCGCGTTCGTTCCGGGCCTCATAGTGGGCGGGATTATCATGTCTCCGATTGTGGTTGTTGAATATTTTGCCTATGCACTATTTTCCAGCCCTCGAGTGGAGAAGGTTATTCGGGGCATCGCAATCCCTGCGTTCTTTGCTGGCTTTGGTCTTGACTACCTGGCGTCCTGAAGTGCAAACCTGAACGGCGGTTCCATGTCGCTCAAACCATGGCCTGAGGCCCGAGACGCCGCTGCCCGCGCGTGGCGTGCCGGGCGCATCGCTCGCGACTCCATGTCGCCCCGTGCCGCCGCAGAGGCCGCATACTCACCGGGTGGACTCTCCGTCGACGCCCTAGAGCAGCCAATCATCCAGGAAAGGAAGGAGGCGCGAGCGGAGTTGCAAGCGAAGCGGGCAGACTAGGTCCACCGCCCCATCGCGGGCCATTCCTCGTCGGGGTCGACCACCGCCTCGAACCCGTCCAACAGCATGCGACCGGCCCCCAGACGCCGCCACGCCGGGTCCACCACGATCCCCAGCACGTACCCGTGCGGCGGGGGAGTCGGCGCCCCAGGGCCCGTGTACGCCCCATCCAGGACACCCTCAACCCAGCCCACAAGATGCCCGTCCGAGATGGCCACCAGGACCTCGATACCGTCCGGCCACAACCCGAGCGGATAGTCCTTCACCTCAAACCGGGCCGCGGCACGCATCAGCAGCCCCGCGATCGCGGGGCCATCATCAGCGACAGCGCGACGGACGAACATGGCAGCAACTTACCCACTGGCCAGGTTCGGCCACCGCGGGAACACCGGGAGCGGGTACGAAGCAAGGATGAGCGAACCCCACTTCTTCAAGTCCAGTTACAGCAACGCCGCAGAGAACTGCGTCGAGGTCGCGTTCCGCAAGAGCAGCTACAGCGGAGGCAACGGCGGCGACTGCGTCGAGGTCGCTGGCACCCCCACTGCCACCCTCATCCGCGACACCCAGAACCGGGACGCCGGGCACATCGACATCACCCCCGGCGAATGGGCAGCGCTCATCCGCACCTGCTGACACAACAAAGGCCCCACCCGAAGGTGGGGCCAAGGACTCAGTCCCACTCAGGCTCAGGCACATGCCCCGGGCACAGCACCTCGTCGCCCTTCACGTGCCAACCCTCCATTGAAGCCCAGTTCCTCAGGGCGTCCACAGCATCGTCATCCGCGATCTCCGAGCGCTCCTTCTTGAACACCACCGGGCAGGCGACCGGCTCGTAGTGCCCGTTCACCTTCGTCTCAGCGGACCAGGTGCATTCGATCTCGACCGTAGGGGGTTGGGTCATGTCTCCTCCGTTTCGTAGAGGTCCATGATGCCGAGGGAGGGTGTGCGGCGGGCGTAAAGTCCCCCGGGACGTGCCCGGGACGGCTCACCGTCCCCTCTCGCGTCCCCCTGCGTCCCGCCCCCGTCCCGCCTACCATCGAAAGGGAACCCCAAGCCCCCCGAGGAGGAGCCATGGCCGACAAGATCCGCTGGGACTATCGCATCGAAGAGATCATCGGAGGACCGCACGCCGGCCAGCTCCACAACTGGGGCGCCGACGGGTGGGAACTCGTCTCCGAGGTCGTGCTGTCCGAAGACCGCGGGCAGAAGACAATCCGGTCGGTTTTCAAGCGACCACGGGACTAGACGACCAAAGCCGTCCCGGGGACGTCCCCGGGACGGCTTCGTGCTTTCTGTTCGGGTCACAGCCTTGGCTGCTTCGGTTCCCATGGCATGTCCGAGCCGGTGCACGACCACACGTGGGCGTGCAGGTGCGAGACGGGCTGGCCGGCGGCGGCGCCGATGTTCAAGGACGCGTGCTGGCCGAGGGATGCGAACTCGGCGGGCCGCCGCATGGTCACCGCGGACACCTCGGGGTCGGTCGTGAAGTCGGAGGCGTGGTCGCGCACCCGAGCGTCGAGGCCCGTCAGTTCGATCATGCGAGGGTCATCGGCAGGGTTCCGGAGGGCGACCGTGAGGTCGACGCGGACAGAGTTCGGGGCGGCCGGCGGAGAGCCGCGCAGGATGCCGTGAGTGGTGATGTTGATGGCCATGAGGGGGAGCTCCTTTGGTTGCTGAGAGTGAGAAGACGCGGATAGACGCCTGCGAGCGTCTGAGGTGTCGCCTGCGGGCAGAAAGTGCGTCTGATCTGGGAAGGTTGCTCTAGTGACGCTCGCCCGCCAGGAGGCGTCTAGGGCGCCTAGGAAACGTCGAAACCCTTACAGGGGCGGGGTTTGAGCGTGTCTAGAGGGGGTGTCTGCACTCCGACAGCGCAGACACCCCCAAGACACTCACACCGAGTAACGAGACGCCGCTTCCTCAAGGGCCACGCGCTCGTACCCGCGCACCTGCGTACCCGACCCGTTCGTGAACCGGCCAGCCTTCACCCCAGCAGCACGGAGCGCCTTCTGGGTGTCCAGCAAGTCCAACCCGCACGCCGCCGCGACGTCATGCCCAGTGACCCCGTCAGCCCCCTCCGACAGCAGCAGCGCCGCAGCGAGAACCGGCGGCAACTCACCCTCAGGAGCCTGTCCCTGCTCCACCTCGGGCGCCTGCGGGTCAGGCGCGTAAGCCCACGCCGGACGCACTGGCAGTGCCGTCACCTGGTCGTCATCAGAGAGGTCCCACACCTGCACTGGAGCCTGCTCCTCACCCCGGCCCGTGCCCTTCACATACGCGTGCCCGAACTCCGGCAACTCGTGGGCGGTCCACTTGGACGCCAACACCTGCCTCGTCTCGGTAGCACCCGCCGTCCGCAACACCGCGCGCACGTCCATGACCCCGTTGATCTGCGAGTCGATACCCGCGCCGATCGTCGGCTTCTGGGTTGCCCACACCAGATCGATGCACCTTGACCGGCCCGTCCGGCCCAAGGAACGCAGCGGCGCCATGATGTCCAGGCCGTCCTCCGGGTCGTCCAAGGCCATGACCTCCGCGCCCTCGTCGACCACCACCACGATCCGCGGCCGAGACTTGGTCGGCACCCACGTCGCGATCTGCTTGTCCTGCATGATCCGGCGGCGGTCCAGGGACTCTCGGGCCAGCTCAGATAGCACCTGGTGAATGTCCTCTGGCTCCACGGCGATGCGCATCTTGCCTCGCCACAGCGCCGACTCTTCACCCTTGCCGTCGATGTAGATGACCACGGTCGGCTCCCCGGAGTGCAGCGCGTTGGCCATCACTACGCGCAGCAGCACCGACTTACCGGACCCGCTCGTGCCTGCGATCAGCTTTCGGCCCTTCGGAAGGACAACCGGCTGGCCGGTGTCCGAGTCCACGCCGATTCCGGCTCGCCGGGGGGACCACGTCAGGTCACGCTCGGGGGACCGGGTCCGGATCCGGAGCACTGCCTGGTCGCCGACCTCGCCCGAGGACAAGTCTGTGCGCACGTCCCGGGGGACGGAAAGGGCAGCCCGGATCGCAGGGAGCTTCTTCTTCAGGGACTCGGGCGTGTGCTTGCCCGACACCTTGAGCACCACCCGGATTCCGAGGGCGTCCACCGTCGGCGTCCCGGGGACGACCCCCTCCAGCCCCCGGCCCTCGGTGCGCGTCTCCCACTCGGCGAGATGCTTGAGAATCAGGTTCTCCGACTCCGTCGCACCCACCATGACCGTGGAAGCGGTGGCCTCCGGGGCGTCCCCCGGGACGCTGGACTGTCCGGCCAGCTCACGAGCCCTCTCGGTAGGGACCTCGGACACGGTCACCGTCCCGTCCGAGACGGCCATGGCGTGCCCCTGTGCAGCCAGCCACCCCCATGCGATCGGGTAGGCGAGCAGCGCCCACCATGCCCCCACACCAACCCCAGCCGCGATCGGACCGACCAGCACAGCCACAGGTACTGCCAGCTGACGGGCCAGGCGACCACCGCGGGCCTTCAGGGTGAGCGCGTCCATCTTCATCGCCGATGGGGCGCGCTTCTTCAGCTCGTCCAGCTCCTCGGACAGCACCTCGATCTGAGCGTGGTCCTTGCGGATCTTCGCCTTGTCGAGTCGCTTCGCCACCGCGGCCTTCTCGCGGCGGATCTCCGCGCGCGCTTCGGTGACGATCTCCTCGTACAGGTCGGGGTCCTGGACGTAGGCCTCGATGGTCTGCCACCGCTTGTGACAGGCCAGCAGCGCGTAGGTGTGCCACGCGGCCAGGCTCGCGCCGAGCTTGGTGTTGACGTCCTGGAGGAGGGCCTTCTTCGGGGACACGGCATCGTCCCGAGTGCCCTTGGGGACGATGACACCCTCGGTGGGCATCCCCTCCGTCTCGCCCTCTGGCCTGCTGGTGTTCTCCTCGGGCTGCTCGCCTGCGTCCCGGGGGACGGCACTGTGGGTCTCGTGTGTGGTCCCCTGCGTCCCGGGGTCGTCCCTCTCCCACACGGCCCCCATGGGGATACCGTCGGTATGTGGGTCCATCTCGTCAACCTGCTTCTTCTGTGCCATGCTCTTCTCGTCTCTCCTTGTTCGGCAAACAGCATTGAGGGGCAGGGCCGCCCGGGGTCGCAGTCCCCGAGGCGGCCCAACTGCGTTCAGCCGACCGCGCCACCCACAGCCCACGCGGCCACGCCGGCGCCCATGGTGTGGATCCAGTCGATGAATCCAGTGATGACACCGCCCGCCGAGCCACGTGCGGCGATCGGGGTGATGATCAGCGCGACGATCGCGACGGGGTTGTAGTTGTGGTCGTAGCGCAGGTCGATACAGGTCGCGATGAATCCTCCGATGCACACCACCGACCAGACCGTCGCCACGGGCAGGGACTCTCCGGTCCAAGACCCCCACGTCGCGGCCAGCGGCCCCATGAACGTCGAGTTCGCCCACTGGACGGCCGCCATGGACGCCCCGGACCGGTACAGCAGCATCGACCCGGCCAAACCCACCACGAGAGCGATGAGGCCCTTCTTCGTGTGCCGTAGCTTTTTGGTGAGGTACGAGGCGAGCAGGAACATGCACAAGGCGAGGAACCCGAACACGTCAGGCCTCCTTGCGCATGTGGTTGCGGATGACGGCGAACCCGACCCACCCGACGGTGAACACCGAGATCGGGATCGTGATCAGGTCAGGGGCGCCGAACAGGGCCAGCAGAGCGACAACGACGCTCGCGAACCCGATCGACACCAGCTCACTGGTGGACAGGAACGGCTTCTTCTCGGACATTGGTCCTTCTTCCTGGAGTAGCGGTAGGGGAGTGGCGGGCTTCGGCACGCTCACCTTGCGGTGCTCGTCGGCCTGTCCCGGCCTTGGCTGGTGTGCGCACCCACCCCGCAAGGTCAAGGCGGGGGAGGCGGGCACACCCCCCAAGGGGGCGGCCCCGGGACGCGCACGGCGTCCCGGGGATCGGGACTACTTCGACCGGCGGCGCAGAGCAGACATGTCCAGGCCCTGCCCCTCGGCCTTCTCGCGCCAGCGGCGGATCGTCGGCGGGGTAACGTTCAGCTCAGCGGCGGCTCCTCGCACGGAAGCCTTCTCGCCAGCGGACGCGATGTACGTCATCAGCTCCCGCAACTCCGGGTCGATCCCAGACGGGACGCTCCCGGGACGTCCCCGGGACGTGCCCAGGTCAGCGGTCATCACGGACCCGAACCCCATCAACGACGCAGAGGGGGACGCGACTGCGGGATTCCTGGCGTCCCCGCCTGAGCCGATCGCGAGACCCCGGCCCGCCTCAATCTCCCGGACGAGCGCGACCCGCTGCTTGATGGTCTCGGCGTCCTCGCGCTCCATCTCCCGGGCCTCCTGCGCAGCCCGACGGATCGCGGCGAGCTTCAGCTTGTGGTCCCGCTCCGCGCGGGCGTTGTCGAAATCAACCTCGGCCTCAGCGAGCTCCCTCTCATGCGCGGCGTCACGGCGCTTCTGCGCAACAAGACGCTTCTGCTCGTGGCTCGGGTCCGTGGACAGCTCCGCCTCGCGGTCCAACTTCTCGGCGGCCTCCTTGAGGGCGGCCTCCTTCTCAGCTTCTTCAGCGGCGGCGCGCGCCAGCCGGGTGTTCAGCGCGATGTGCCACAAGCCCTTCGCGACCAGCGGGACAATACCCAGGACCGCGAGGACCGGGAGCATCTCGAACGCGTGCCACCCCACCAGGACAGCCGCGATGGAAGCGACGAACCAACCGAACTTCTTCGCGCCGCGGGCGGAGCCGGGGTTGATCCACGCGATCGCGACCGCGGACACCAGGGCGATGTCCAGGACCACGCCGACCGCGAGACCAACCGGCCACGGGGTCGGGAGCATGTCCATGAGCGACCACGCGGTCCACACGAGGGACGCGATGGACGGTACTGCGGCGATCGCAACCGTGGCTTTCGCTGACTGGGGGGACGCGGCCAGCGGGACGGGGGGGACGTCCCGGGGGGCCTCCGACTCCGCCGCCGCGGCGACAACAGGCTGGGCCGGACTAGCGGGCGTGGACGCGGCGAGCCGCTGGATCAGCAAGTCGCGGGCCCATGCCACAACGGCCCTGGCGGCCCGCTGTGGCACACCGGTCCGGAGCAGGGGAGGAAGGCCCCACCAAGCCGCAGCCGCGATCAGGGCCACGCCAACGGCCCACGGGGCCCAAGACGGGACCCAGGAAAGGATCATGCCGAGGGTGCTGACCTCGGGTTCCTGCGTTGGTACGGTGTTCATTGCCGGTCTCCTAGGGATCGGATGTCCCGCCAGCGCTCGATTCGCTGAGCGGGACGCTTCATGTCTGGGGTCAGCTGGCCCGGTGCCCGGACCAGGCGAGGTACACGCCGAGGGGCAGAAGGACGAAAACGGCGATCAAGGCGAACATGGGGTCTCCTCTGGGGTGGGGCAGTAGCTTGTATGGCTATGACGATAGGCCTACGATGATAGTCATGTCAACGCACCTCCTCCACCTGCGCCCACACCGCAGGCACAATGAACACATGAACCCCGACACCCTGCGCGCCGCCATCACCCAGTACGAACAGGCACTCGACGACGCCAAAGACAAACGCGACGCCGCGATCCGCCAAGCCAAAACCGACGGCATGTCGCAAAAGGAGATCGTCGAAGCCACCGGGTACACCCGCGAAACCATCCGCCGGATCCTGAACCCGGACGCTGCAGAGGCCGTCAAGCAGGCAGCCGCGGAACGACGACAGCAACGTCGGCAAGCTTCCTGACGGCACGCAGAAACGCCCCCATCCACTGGGATGGGGGCTTTGTTGTCTTGCTGCTGCCGCCGGCGCGGTAGCCATGCGGGGCTCCTTGGTCTGTGAACCGTGTGGTCCCGGCACCGCCCCGAAGGGCGGCACCGCCATCACACGGCGCTGAGTGGGGATTAGGGGTAGTAGGTGTGGCAGACGTGCGCGTCCAGCGCCTCCTGGGAGCGGAACTTGTAGTTGCACTTACTGCAGAAGTACTTATCGGAGTACGCGGTGATCAGCGCGGCGATGAACGACTTCATGTGAGACCTTTCGTTGATTCGTGTTGGTCCCCTTGCCGCCCGATCTCTCGGGCGACGCGGGCACCACACGGTGCGGTCAGGAGCAACCTTCGGAGTCGAGCAGTAGAGCCTCGGGCGCCACCGACACCTGGCCCGACGACCACGCATCCACCAGCACCGACGCCACCCGAGCCACCTGCTCCCACTGAGTCACGACAATCTCGTCAGCGCGAGCACACAGCCACATCCAGTCGCTCGGCTCCAAGCTCTGGCCGAACGTGAGGGGAGTTCCGAAGCACTGGCGGATCACCTCGTCCGCGGCTACCCGGTCACCATCGGAGTGCATCTCCGCCGCCCACTCCCGGGTGGGAGTGAGCAGGCCGGTGCGGCGCATCCACTCGATCTCGGCACGGTGTCCAGCCGCTGCGCCGATCGCGTACCCCTCCCACGGCCCGGATGACTGGGGCAGGTGCAGGCTGGCCCGTCCAGGACCCTGGGGGCCGTGCCCGTGAAACGTGATCGGGCCGATTGTGAGTCCGTGGTGGGCGTAGGCAACGGCGTGCCCAGCCTCGTGGTGCGCGGACCCGTGGAGTTGCTGCTCGTGGGTCATGTCGAGAGCGGTCCGGGTGTCGGTCCACTCGGCCGGAGCGGGGACACGCGTGTAGGGGTCAACCGGGCCAGAGGCGCTCATCGCCGGACCCCCGCTTCGAGCTGGTCGCACAGAGAGTCGATGCTGCCGGGGAGGCTGCGCTGCATCGTCACGATGATCTGCGCGGTCTGCACCAGCATCCCCATCGTCTGCTCAGGGGAGAGGGTGCCGAGGATGTGCGCGGCCTCGATCTCGTCACCCGTGCCCAGAGCACGCACAAGAGCGATGGACTTCAGCGACAGGTCAATGGTCGGGGCGCTCATCGCTGAACCTCCACGCTCGTGTCAGCGACGTGCGTGTCGAGGGTCGTGATCGGGGTGCGCTGCCGGGTCAGACGCGCAGCCACCGCCAGGACGACGACGGCGAGAGCCACCCACATCCACGACTCGTGGGGAAGGGCGGCCAAGAGGCTCAGGACGTTCGGGGGTGCCGCCAGCGGGGCGGCGAGGGATACGCTGTTCACAGCTCGACTCCTGCTCAGATCAGTGAGGCGGGTCAGCCCTCGGAGTGGTGGTGCAACACCGCCCGGGGGCGTTTTTCGTTTTCGACCCTGGAGCCATCTGGAGTGGATCTGGAGCGGACTACCTCCACTCGCCTACATCCGACTCCATCCAGTGACACTCAAGAGTGCCTCTGAACTGGGGTTTCGCTGATTAGCTGGGGTGTGCTGTCTGTCAATCTCTTCTTCGGCCAGAGTGAGATCGGTCCGCTGGCCACGGTGCTGCGCCCCGAGGACCACGCCGACCGGCCCGCGTCGGCCGGACGCTCCACCCTGTTCGTCGAGCTCCGTGTGGTGGACGAGCACGGCGCGCAGGTCGCGCCGGGCGAGCTCGGTGAGGTGGTCTACCGGTCGCCGCAGCTGTGCCTCGGGTACTGGGACAAGCCCGAGGAGACCGAGGAGGCCTTCCGTGACGGGTGGTTCCACTCCGGCGACCTGGTGCGTGCGGACGCCGAGGGGTACATCGAGGTCGTGGACCGGATCAAGGACGTCATCAACACCGGCGGGGTGCTGGTGGCCTCGCGCGAGATCGAGGACGTGCTGTTCGCGCACCCGGGGGTGGCCGAGGCCGCCGTGGTCGGTGTGGCCGACGCGAAGTGGATCGAGGCGGTGACGGCCTACGTCGTGCCCTCGGCGGACACAGACAGCGAGGCACTGCCCGATCTCCTGGTGAAGCACGTGCGCGAGCATCTGGCACCGTTCAAGGTGCCCAAAGCGGTGCGCCTGGTGGAGGAGCTGCCGCGCAACGCCTCGGGCAAGATCCTCAAGCGCGAACTCCGCGACCGCCCGGCCTCGACCGCCTAGGCCCCCGGTCACCGCACTCCGGGTCTCGGGCGATCGACACGGCGGCGACCCTCGGACACCACTCACGTCGCCCGAGCAGTAAAGGAGGACGCGGTCTCCAGGGGCGTGTTCGCCGGTGCGGGGGGCGCGGTGCGCGTCGGAACCTCCGGGGGCCGCGGGGCCAGGGGGACGGAACCGGGCACCCGCGGCCCCGCGGTCACCCCTCCGTGACCGCTCCCTGGAGGGCCTTCCACGCCTCGACCACGTGGTGGTCGCGGGTGAACGTCCCTCCCGTCGCGAACCGGAGGAACACGCGCCCGTCCGCTTCGGAGTGGGTCAGGAACGTCGTCCCCTCGGCGTTGACGGTCTCCATGAGCCGGTGCTGCGCCTCGCTGGTCCCGCCGTCCGCCGTCAGACGGAAGCACACGAGCCCCAGGCACGGATCCCGGGTCAGCTCGAACCGGTCGTCGGCGCGGACCAGGTCCGCGAACAGCCGGGCGTGCTCGACGCCGACGCGCACGTGGTCGCGCAGGCCCGCGACGCCGTACCAGCGCAGGACCGACCACAGCTTCAGGGCGCGGAAGCGCCGCCCCAGCGGGATCTGCCAGTGCCGGAAGTCGGTCACCCTCCCGGAATCGGACGCGCTGTTGCGCAGGTACTCGGGCAGCACGCTCAGCGCTCCCGTGAGGGCCTCGCGGTCGGCCACCCAGAACAGGTCGCAGTCGAAGTTGGTCAGCAGCCACTTGTGCGGGTTCGTACAGTACGAGTCCGCGTACCCGACCCCGTCGTTGACCCAGCGCAGTTCCTCGCACACCGCGGCCACACCGGCGTACGCGGCGTCGACGTGCAGCCACACGCCGTGGCTCCGGCAGACGGCTCCGACCTCCTCCAGCGGGTCGAAGGCCAGGGCGGAGGTCGTCCCGCGTGTGGCCACGACCATCAGTGGCGTGACGCCGTCGCCCCGGTCCGCCTCGATCCGGGCGCGCAGCTCCTCCGGGAGCATGGAGCCGTCCGACCCGGTGGCGACGGTGCGGACCGACCCCAGGCCCAGTCCCGCGATGACGGCGGCCTTCGTGGCGGCGGAGTGGGTCTCGCTGGTGAGGTACACCGCGTAGCGCCGACCGCCGGTCCCGGTCTCGCGGCTGCGCCCCTCGGTGGCCCTCTGCAACGCGGCCAGGACCGCCACCAGGACGGCGCTGGAGGCGGTGTCCTGGATGACGCCGCCGTCGCGGAACCGTTCCGGCAGTCCGAGGGCCCGCCGCGTCCACTCCAGCATCTGCTGCTCGACCTCGGTGCACGCCGGGCTGGTGTTCCAGTTCATGCCCTGGACACCGAGCCCCGAGGCGAGGAGGTCCCCCAGGACGGCGGGGCCGGAGGCGTTGGCCGGGAAGTAGCCGAAGAAGCGCGGGTGCTGCCAGTGCAGGAGCGCCGGGGCGACCACGTCCTCCATGTCCTGGAGGAGACGTTCGAAGGGCTCGCCGGACTCCGGTGGGTCCTGGGGAAGCCGCGCGCGCACGGAACCCGGCTCCACCGGACCGGCGACGGGACGGCTCTCCAGGCTCTCCCAGTAGTCGGCGATCCAGTCGATCGTCCGGTACCCGTGCTCCCGGAACTCCTGCGGGCTCATGTGGGTGTCGTTCACAGCAGCGGCTCCTTGAGATGGCGGGCGAGGTAGCGCACCCCGTCGGTGCCTCCCGTACCGGGCACGTCACCGATGATCCTCTTAGCGACTCCGTAGTGGGTGTGCTTCCACCTGGCCCACTGCTCGTTGACGGCCTCGACGCCGCGTCGCCTCCGTTCGTCGGGCGGGGCCGCGCGGAGTGTGTCCCCCAGGGAGGGTGCGGGTGCCGGGACCGTGTCCAGACCGACCGCACCGACGGTCTCCGCGCGCACTCCGGCCGTGCCCCGGCAACGGCGCTCCAGGCGGGCGAACCCCTCCGACTGCAACGCGCCGGTACCGGCGGTGGCCGCGCGGATGGCCGCGAACTGGCCGGGGTCGATCAGCGCGACCAGGCGGAAGCAGCGACGGGCGTGGGCGAGGGCGTCGGTGATTCCCGCGAGCGATGCCTCCAGGGCGTGAGGATCCGGCTCGCTCGCCAGCGCCGCCTCGTGGGCCGCTGCGGCGTACTCGGCAGCCAGGACGGCGAGCAGCTCCATGACCTGGACCGAGCGGAGGAACAGCGGCTCGTCCGGCTCCAGGGTCGCCACCGGAACGGTCCCCTCCACCAGGAGGGCGAGCGTGGGCGGCAGGCCCGCACCGTCGCCGGACAACAACCGGTTGCACCGCCGCACGGCCTCCGGGGGCGACTCCGGGGACACGTCGTCGCGGGCACCGGTCCAGCCGGGGGCCGGGGTGAGCCCCCGCGCGAACCTCGTCGCGGCGACCAGGAGCGAACGCCGTCGGCCGTCGTCGCCCTCGCGCAGGCCGCGCCGCAGTTCGTGACGGATCATGTCCGCGGCCAGCAACGCGGAGATCCTGGTCAGGCGGTCGGGAAGGTCGCCCAGACGGCACCACCGCTCGAGCAGGGTCGTCATCGTGTAGGTGCCGTAGGAGGGTGCCCCGCGTGCCCGGCTGGTCAGGCACTCCAGCCACAGGGTGGTCACCCACTCCGCGCCACCCGGCTCGGGGTCCCTCTTGCGTGCCTGCTCCCAGGTGTGGACCAGCAGGTCGTTCAGTGCGTGGGGGAGTCGGTTGATCCCGTGTGCGCGGACCGCCCCGACGACGGCCCGGTGGGGGAACTCGTACGACGCGGACGGGCGGTCCCGGAGCACCCAGGCCTCCAGGGCACGCCGCGCGCTCTCACTGACGGTGGTCATGGTTGGGGATCTCTCCAGCCGGGGTGCGGCTCCGGTTCCTCCGGAGGCCGCACCCGATCACGTGGTCGGAATCCGTGACGGAGCCGCACGCCCCGCCACGTACTGGCTTCGGCGTCGCCGCCCGGTCCCGGTGCCGTCGTCGCTCACGCCGGTTGGTAGAGGCGGCCGTCGGACCAGATCGCCCCGACACCGCCCCACGCGGCCGCCGAGGCCACGTCGGGGAAGAAGCCCCGCCCCTTGTGGTTGGCGCTGGTGTTGCAGAGCAGGGGGATGCCCGACAGGCGCTCGTACGCGGTCAGCAACCGGTGCACCAGCGGAGACTGCCGCTCGTTGACGGTCTGAAGGCGGGCGGTGCCGTCCAGGTGCACGATCGCGGGGACCTTGTCCGCCCAGCCGGGGCGGGTGCCGTGGTCGAAGATCATGTACGGGTCCGGTGTCCCGGGCGAGAACACCTCCGGCGCCCGGTGCTCCAGGCAGACGGGGGCGACGGGTCGGTAGTCCTCACGGTCCTTGATCCGGTTGAGCACCTTCTTCATCGACGCGTCCGTGGCGGGGGCGAGGATGCTGCGGTGCCCCAGGGCCCGGGGGCCCAGCTCGGCCCGTCCGCTGAGCACGATCACCGGGTCACCGTGTTCGTGCAGGATCCGGGCGAGCTCGTCGACGTCGCAGGGGCGGGAGACGTATCCCGGGGGGTCGGCCTCCGCAGGTCGCACACGTGGCCCCTGGTAGACGCCCCACTCCAGGGCCGGGCGGCCGCTGTGCAGCGCCCACTCCACGCTCGCGGCCCCCAGGGCCGCGCCGGAGTCGTTGGGGAAGGGTGGGACCCACACGTGCTCGAACAGGCCGCAGGAGCGCAACAGGCTGTTCCACTTGATGTTCAGCGCGCACCCTCCGGCCAGGACGAGGCGCGGCGGCAGGGCGGCCCCGTCCATCCTGGCGGTGAGCGCCCCGCGGAGCCGACGCCCGAGGTAGCCCTGGAAGGTGGCGATCAGGTCGGCGTCGCTCGCGCCGTTCCAACGCGCGCCGCCCTCCCGTGTGAGGGCTCGGGCCAGGTCGTCCCCGTTGGTGAAGGACAGGTCGAGTCCGCCGAGGATCCGGTCCAGCACGGCGTCGTACCCGGGTTCGTCGGTGCCGAGGGCGGCGTAGGCCATGGCCTTCCCGGCCACGTCCAGGTTGCGGGGCATGGCGTGCCGTGCCGCGTCGGTGCGGTCGTCGGGCGAGTGGAACGGCGGCAGGGCGGCGCAGAAGTCCGCGAACGCGGAACCGTAGAGCGGGAACAGCTCGCCCAGGCGGGTGACGCGCAGGGGAACGGGCTCCACGTGGTAGAGCACCGGGGTCATACCGCCGTCCCAGACCAGCACCAGGGAGTCCTCCCCCCGGCCGGGGAAGGGGCTCGCGGCGTAGGCGCCCATGAGGTGCTGCGCCGAGTGGTGGTAGCTGGTGTAGTCGTGCTCGCGTCCGCCCAGGGGCAGGCCCCGGAACCGGTGGACGTCGAGCACGTGCGTGTCGGGACCCTCGATGTAGGGGGCGACGGGCAGTCGCAGGGCGCGGCCGTGGTCGGTCACGTGCTCCAGGACGGGGGAGTCCTGGTCCTGGCCGAGGGGGGCGAACCAGCCGTCCACGACGAACCGGTCGACGTCCGTGACGGCCACGCCCTCCGCGGCGAGGACGTCCGCCACCGTCTCCAGCCGGTCCAGGGGCTGGAAGCGCCGGTTGTTGTCCAGCTTCTCGGCCTCCACCGACGTGACGAGCCTGCCGTCCTCGATCAGCGCCAGACCGCCGTCGTGGGTGAGTTTCAGTCCGCAGACGAGCATCGGATCACTCCTCTCCCGCGCGGGTGAGCACCCAGGTCGCGTAGCGGGTGGACTCGCTGACCGGTCGGGGCGAGTAGTTCTCGTAGACCCGGGCGTCGGGGAACCCGGCGGCGTGGGCCTGGGCGCGGATGTCGTCGTCCTCGATCGCGTAGAGCCGGTGCACCTCACGGGTCCCCGTGTAGGTGCCGTCGCCCTCCCGGGTGAACTGCGTGTAGTGTAGATCGCAGTAGGTGGTGTCGGGCTCGCTGGTGAAGTCCCAGATGAACGCCAGGTCACCCTGGTCCCCGGCCCACATGCGGTTGCCCCAGTGCCCCTTGAGGAGGGCGGCGGTCTCGATGTCGAAGACGAAGACCCCGCCGGGCGGCAGCACCGCCGCCACGGCGCGGAAGGTCGCGCCGAGGGTCTCCGGGTCGGGCTGGTAGTTGAAGGCCGCGGCGGTGCACACCACCGCGTCGGCCCCCTCGGGCAGCGCGTCCGGCAGTTCGATCCGCCGGAAGTCGGCCCGGTCGCCCAGGCGCTCCCTGGCCAGGGCCAGCATGGTCTCGGACCGGTCCACGGCGGTCACCTCGTAGCCGCGCTCGACGAGCTGCCGTGTCATGAGACCCGTGCCGCAGCACAGCTCCAGCACGCGGCGGACCCTCTGCGCGCGTTCGACCCACACGTCCTCGACGAAGTCGGCCATCTGCTGCCGGGGTGACTCGCCCCACTGCGTGATGGCGTAGTCGACGAGACGGTCGTACACGTCGGCCGTCGCCGCGTACGGCTCCGGAAGGTCCAGTTGCGGTTGTCCCTGCATCACATAACTCCCCTGGTGTCCGGTCAGTCGCGGAGGAAGGCCCACGTCTCGTACAGAGTCCGTTCGTGCGCGGGCGCGTTGGTGTAGTTGTCCAACGTGCCCGTGTGGGTGAGGCCCGCCCGCCGTGCGCTGCGGCGCACCACGTCCGGGTCGAGCACGTACAGACGGTGTCTCTCCCGGGTGCGCACGTAGGTGTCGGACCCGGGGCCGCCCTGGCGCAGGAACTGGGTGTAGTAGGCGTCGCTGTACTCGTCGGTGGGGTTGGTGAACTCCCAGACGAAGGCGAAGTCGTCCTGGTCCTCCGCCCAGACCTGCCGCCCGGCGTGCTCGGTGATCATGTGTCGGGAGAGGATGTCGAAGACGAAGGTGCCGCCCGGGCGCAGCACTCGGTGGACCCCCGCGAAGACGGCGCTCAGGTCCTCCTCGCTGGCCGTGTAGTTGAGGGCCGCCCCCGTGGAGCAGACCGCGTCCATGCTGGCGGGCCGCAGCGGGATGTCCGGCAGCGCGGCCCGCACCAGCTGGGCCTCGTCCGCCAGCCGCTGGCGCGCGTAGCCGAGCATCTCGGGGGACTGGTCGAGCCCGGTGACCGTGTGGCCCGCGCGGGCGAGCTCGGCGAGGACGCTGCCGGTACCGCAGCAGAGGTCGAGGACGTGTCGGACCTCTCCTCCCTGCTTCGCCCACCAGTCCCGGAGGAAGTCCACCCGTTGGGTGACCGGTTTCTCGTGCCAGTTGTCGACGATCCAGTCGTCCAGGCGGTCGTAGATGTCGGCGATGGACCCGTACATGGGTGCGTGGTCGTGTGGTGGAGTCATGAGGTGTGGTCCTCTCTGCGTGCTCAGACGAAGGCCGCCTGGAGCGCGCGAACGGCGTGGCCCCGCAGGTCAGCGGCGCGTGGAGCGATCCCGTCCAGGTGCATGGCGCAGTGGATCAGGCCCGGACAGCGAACGAGCGTGGTCGGCACCCCGGCGGCGGCCGTGCGCGCCGCGAACTGCTCGCCCTCGTCCCTGAGCGGGTCGTACTCGACGGTGATGACTGTGGTCGGCGGTGCCCCGGACAGATCGTCGGCGAACGCGGGGGCGGCCTGCCAGGGCACCTCGTGCAGGGAGCCCTCCGGCCGGTCGAGGTAGGTGCGCCAGCAGCGCTCCATCATCGAGGCGGTGTTCTGGTGGCCCACGGAGAACTCCCGATAGGACGCGCTGTCCATCCGGGGGTCGATCGCCGGGTTGATCAGCAACTGGTGCCCGACCCGCGTACCGGAGCTCCGGAGGGTCAGGGCGACGACCGCGGCGAGGTTGGCCCCCGCGCTGTCACCCGCGACCACCAGCCGATCCCGGTCCGCGCCGAGCGCCGTGGCGTTCTCGTACATCCAGGTGGTCACGGCCTCGGCGTCGCGAGGGGCCGCGGGGTAGGGGTGCTCCGGGGCGAGCCGGTAGCCCACGTTCGCCACCACGACACCCGCTTCGACGGCGAGGGAGCGCAGTGGGGGCTCCATGTAGTCGATGCCGCCCGACATCCAGCCGCCCCCGTGGAAGTACACCACCAGCGGCAGGGGGGTCCCGGGTTCCGGGTGGTAGGCGCGGAAGGGCACCGGTCCCTGGGAGGAGGGGGCGGCTCCGTCCCGAGTGTGGAGGACCCGCTTGTCCGGAGCGCAGAAGGAGGTCATGGCCTCCACCGCCGCTCGGAACTCCGCCAGGGAGAGGTCGTCGGGCGGCGGGGAGTCGTTGACGGGGTCGAGAAAGAACTGTTTCACCTGGGGGTCGAGCGCCACCGATCCCTCTTTTCCTGTTTCGGGTGAAAGAATGGGACGCACGTCACCTGGGCGGACGCGGAAATCGCGTCAGAAGGTTGCCGCGCACGCGCCGCGTGGGTTTGTCCCAACTGTTTCCGCGTCCCGCCAGGACCCGGAATCCGGTGGGCCGCAGGGACAGTTCCACGGCGCGTGCCCGCTCCGCGATCGGAAGGCCCGAGATTCGTCGGCGCAGCTCCGGGTCGTCGAAGAGTTCCTCGGGCCGTACCGTCTCGACCCGACCGGCGGGTATATCGTTCGTGCCGTCGAGGTCCAGGTACGGGGCTCCGCGTGGACCGTAAACACGATCAGCGGCCACCCATTCCATTCCGAGTCCGTCGAGGAGTTCCGGAAGGTCGCCGAAACGCAGGGTGTGCACCACGGGATTGAGATAGGCGTCCGCGTCGAAGACGTCCTGTTCCTCGGGGTCCAGGGCGGCACCCGCCCACGCCCCCGGCATGCCGTAGGCGTCGAGGGACAGCGAGAGGCCGAGGGCGCGCACCACCCTCAGTCCCAAGGCGGCCCCTTCGTCGGCGGGGGAGAGGAGCTGGACGAGCTCGCGGTCCCGCATGCGCCGCGCCTCACCGACGTCGTTGTACAACCACAGGTGCAGCAGCCCGTCCTCGGCGAGGTGGCGGCACAGCCACTCCAGGCCCGCGCGGGGGTCGGGCAGGTGGTGGACGACACCGTAGCTGTAGACGAGGTCGAAGCGCTGGTCGAGCTCGGTGTGGGGCATGGCTCCGTCGACGATGTCGAGGTTGGTCACGCCGTGGTCGTCGGCCAGGCGGCGGGCGATGGCGCGCGAGGCCCCGGAGGGCTCCAGACCCACGAAGCGCACCTTCGGATGGGCCTTGGCGAGGCCGACGAGCGTGTGCCCCGTGCCGCAGCCGGCGTCGAGGACGCGCCATCCGTCCCGGAGTCCGCCCTCGACCACGAGGGGGAGCTCGTCCGCGACGACACTGATCAGGGGCCGGTCCGCCCCCGGTGAGGGGAAGGGGAAGTCTTCGTAAAGGCGCTGCGTCGCACTCGTCACCACAAAGTTCTCCTGGAATAGACGGCAACAAACACCCGCACGTCCTGTGTGGGGACGGCGGGGACGAACTCATTGCGCAGCTCCGTGGGCCTTCCCGGTGGCCTGGAGTGGGAAACTCGTTGAGTGTCCTTTGTTGAAATCACCCGAGGGCGCGGTGCCCCCGAAGAGTCATTCACGAGCCTCGCGAGGGAAGGGGTGTACGCGAACGACTTTCGTCGAAAGTGAACTCCCACTGTGCGCGGTGTGACACTCGGTGAGTGGTCTTCAGTTAAACCAACTACTCAGCGCGTGTCAAGGTGCTCACGGAAAGTGCCAGTTGAAGGCGTCAATGGAGTCATGATTTGCGGATCCACGGAAGTGATCAAGGGGTCGGGGTCGAGAATGTGCGCTTCTTGCAGGGGAAATGTGACGCGGGTTCCTGTTCATTTCGGGGCCCGTGTTGCTGGGGGTGAGAATGATTGGGGAATGTGTGCGAGTTCGGTTCTGATTCGTGAGCGGGAATTGGGGTGAATATCGATCAGTGAGGAGAGTGGTGATGGTGTGACGGAGCCGCGTCCGGTGCCGTCAGAACCGAGCGGTGGGCGCGGGACGTGGAACCACGGGGAGCACATACCTCTCATACGCCCCTACGAGGCGATGTCCCCTAGGGTTGGGACGAACGGCCTCCGGCTGGGAGCGATCGCCGTCCCGAGACGGTCGGAGACCGCCCGGCCCCACGGCGCGACCCCCTGCTTGTAGAGGTAGATGCCCCATGTCCGACGCACCCTCCCCGTCCACCTCCGACGGCTTCGGCAGCCCTTCCCCCATCGACACCACCCGGACCCACTCGGCCCGGATCTGGAACTACTGGATGGGAGGCAAGGACCACTACCCGATCGACCGTGTCGCGGGCGACCAGGTGGCCGAGTCCTTCCCGGAGATCGTGGACCTGGCCCGTACCAGCCGGGAGTTCCTCAACCGCGTGGTCACCCACCTGACGGAGGAGGCGGGGATCCGCCAGTTCCTCGACATCGGTACCGGGATGCCCACCGCCAACAACACCCACGAGGTCGCCCAGGGGATCGCCCCCGAGTGCCGCGTCGTGTACGTGGACAACGACCCCCTCGTGCTCGCGCACGCGCGCGCCCTCCTCGTGGGCACCCCCGAGGGCGCCACCGACTACGTCGACGCCGACCTGCGCGACCCGGAGGCGATCCTGGAACGGGCCGCCGCCACCCTCGACTTCGACCGGCCCGTCGCGCTCATGCTGATGGGCGTGCTCGGCCACATCCCGGACGAGGACCTCCAGCCGATCGTCCGGACACTGGTGGACGCGCTGCCCTCCGGCAGCTACCTGGCCAGCTACGACGGCACCAACACCAGCGAGGCCTACAACCAGGCCATCGAGGAGGGCAACAAGCACGGGGACGACCCCTACCTCCTGCGCAGCCCGGAGGAGCTCGCCGCCCGGTTCGAGGGGCTGGACCTGCTGGAGCCCGGTGTGGTCCCGTGCCCCCGCTGGCGTCCGCTGGAGGGAGAACTCAGCGCGCGCCGCGGCCTGGACCAGTACGGCGGAGTGGCCCGCAAGCCCTGAGGGGCCGCGTGGGTCCCCGAGTCCGGCGCCCCCGGGGCCGCCCTCCTCGGGGCGGCCCCGGGCCGGGGTCAGCGGTCCAGGTGCCGCCAGCGGACCGGGTCGTGCTGGTCGCGGGAGCCCGCCCTCCGGGGCAGGTCCCCGCGGTCGGCGCACTCCAGGACCAGCATCTCCTCGTCCCCGGGGTCGAACGCGTACTCCACCCGCTCCACCCGCGAGGGCACCCCGCAGTCGGCCAGGAACTCCCGTGTCCGGTCCAGCCACGGGTAACGCGTGAAGTCGGTGTGCTGGAACAGCGGATACAGCCGCACCTCCCGGCGGGACAGCCGCACCAGTTCCAGCAGCGCCTCCCGGTGGAACTCCTCGTCCAGCTGTCGTCCGTAGGAGAACAGCAGGTGCGAGCTGAGCACGAGGTCGAAGGAACGGTCAGGAAAGGGCAGGTCGGGCAGGGAGCCCTCGACGTAGCGCTCGGGGCGCGCGGTGAGGTCCGCGCCGAACCGGCGGGCCGACTCCGACCGCAGCCGCGTGAACTGCCCGGGATCCTCGAACCACGTCCACACGAAGTCCGACGCGCGTTCGACGAGGTTCGCGTGTTTGTGTTCGTTCTCCGACAGGGCCAGCTCGGCCAGTTTCCCCCGGTCGACGCCGTACTCGGGGTCCACCGCCGTGACGTCGAAGCCCCGGGCCCCGGCCTCGGCCGTGAAGCTCGCGGCGCCGCCCGGACAGTCGAGGATCCGCGACGTCAGATCGTGGTCCGAGAGCGCGAACATGGAACGGTACTCGGCGAAGCTCCGCGCGCTGACGAACACCGCTCACCCCCGCCCGACGAAGGGCATCGACGTGGGCAGGACCGTCAGGTACTGCACGTTGGTCCCCGGGGGCATCGACGCCATGAGGAGCACCGCCTCCACGAAGCGCTCCAGGGGGATCGTCCGCTCCACCGCCGTACTACCGTCGGCCTGCCTGGCGGGGGGCTGGGCGCCTCCGTCCGCTGGCTCCACGTTGCCCACGTCGATCTGCCCGCAGGCGATGTCGTACTCGCGCCCGTCCAGGGACAGCGACTTGGTCAGACCGAGGACCGCGTGCTTGGCCGTGGTGTAGGCGACGGCGTTGGGCCGGGGCGCGTGCGCGGATGGAGCCCCGTTGTTGATGATCCGCCCGCCTCGCGGCGACTGCTCCCGCATCACGCGGAACGCCTCCTGGGCACACAGGAACGTGCCGGTCACAGTGGTGTCCATGATCCGGGTCCAGTCCTCGAACCGGACGTCCGCCACCGGCACCCGGGGGACGGCCGCGCCCGCGTTGTTGAACAGCAGGTCCACCCGGCCGAACCGCTCCCGCACGGCGGCGAACAGCGCGGTCACCTCCTGCGGTCGCCCGATGTCGGTGGGCACGGCCAGCATGCGGTGCCCGTTCTCCCCGGCCTGGGAGACCGTCTCCTTCAACGCCTCCTCGCGGCGACCCGCGATCGCCACGGACCAGCCGTCCGAGAGCAGGGCGAGGGCCGCCGCGCGGCCCAGCCCGCTGCCGCCGCCGGTGACCACGGCGACCCCGCGCTCCGTCCTCCCCCCGCTCACCGGGCACCCGTGCTCATCCAGGCGCGCAGCACGCGACGGCTGCCCGGGCCGGGCACGTCCACGTAGGGCGACCGCCCGTGCAGGACCCGCGAGTTGCGGATGACCAGGAGGTCACCGGCGTCGAGCAGGAGCTGGAAGGCGATCTCCGGCCGGTACAGGACCTCGTCGAGGACGTCCAGCGCCTCCCACTGGCGGTCACTCAGCGGCGGCCCGCCCCGTTCCGGCGAGGTGCGCACTGTGCGGGTCTGGTAGTAGCAGCCCGTGCTTCCGTCCTCCTGGGTGAACAGGATGGGGGAGACGATCACCTGCTGTCCGGCCCGGCCGGTGCGGTCGAAGGTCCAGTCCTCCTCCAGCGTGGCGAGCACGTCCGGGCGCTCCTGGCCGATGATGCTCCGCACGTGGCGGGCGCTGGCGAGCTTCGTGTACCCGCCGCCCCGGACAGCGGGCTGGAGACACAACAGCACCAGGAGGTCACAGGTGTCGCAGTGGAACCCGAGCTCGGTGTTCCCGTCACCGTCCTGGTCCCGCAGCACCCGCCACAGGGCGCCCTCGGCGTTCTGCGGGATGATCTCACCGAAGTCCCGCAGCACGAAGGAGAGGGCACCGATGATGTCGTCCTCGTCCGCCGACGGGTCGATCAGGTTCGGCACGTGGGTGAAACCCACCGAGCGGACGCTCTCCGCGCTGAACGAGCGCAGCCGCTCGCGCAGCGGGGAGGCCGCCTCCCACCGCTCCGCCCGGGCGTCCCGCCACAGCAGGTCGCGCTCCTCGTCGGTGATCGCCATCGACCACAGGTCGCGACGGGTGTCCAGGGTGGTGCTTCCCCAACCGATCTCGGTCGTGGTGTTCTCGGTCATCTGGTGGTCCGTTCCCTTCGTCGTGGGATTCACTGGGGCGGTGCGGGGAGGAAGCCGACCTCCGTGGCCCAGGCCATGGCCGCCGCCCACCACTCGCGGGTCGGCGGCGCGAAGCGCACGCCGACGCGGTCGAGCGCGGACGTCGTGTGTGAGCTGTCGACCACCACGTTGCGCGATCCCAGCCCGGACCAGGCGGAGGCCAGCCGCGCGGCGGTCGGATGCCTCCGCTCCACCCGGGACAGCGCCGCGCCGAACGCGTGGTCGTCGGTGAGGTCGACGGGGTGACCGAGGGAGACCAGCCAGGCCACCAGTTCGTCGTGCGGCACCGTGTACGGGGACTCCACGTGGTACACGCCCGGTGCCGCGTGCGCGTGGGTCACCATCGCCGCGATCCCCGCCGCCACCGTGTCCACGTGGGAGAAGGCGAACGACTCCGAGGGGCGGCTCGGCGCGGCCCCGGCCAGCACGTAGCCGCGCACGAGCTGGTAGATCCGGTTGTCCTCCACGTTGCGCTGGAAGACCCCCGTCCGGCTGTGCGCCGCGACGTGGCCGCTGCGGTGGACGTAGCACTGGCGCCCCGAGGCGGCCCAGGCGCGGACCTCCTCCTCCGCCGCGAACTTCGTCCGCTCGTAGGGGGTGCGGAAGCGCTGACCGATCCGCAGATCGGCCTCGCTGAACCGGCGCGGGACCCCGTCGACGCCCCCCGCGACCGCGAGCGTCGACAGGTGGTGCAGGCGGGCGCCGGGCACCTCCGCGTCGATCCACCCGAGCAGGCGGCGGACCCCCGCGACGTTGGTGCGTTCCAGGTCGGCGGGGGGAGCGACCAACCGGACGTCCGCCGCCGCGTGCACCACCGCCTGGGTGTCCCGGACCCGTTCCAGGCCCGCCGGTGTCAGCCCCAGACCGTCGCGGTCGATGTCTCCGGCGACCACGTCGAACCCGCCGACCCGAGGGTCCGGGCCGTCGGTCGCCGAGACCAGCCGTCGGGCCGCGTGGGCGTCGTCGTCCCCCCTCACCAGGCACGTCACCCGGGCGTCGCGTTCCAGTAGCGCGGTCAGCAGGTGTCGGCCGAGGTAACCGGTGGCACCGGTGAGCAGGACACGGACCGGCTCCCGCACGCTCAGGCTGGCGGTCCGGGGCGCCGGAGCGCCGGTGAGCAGCAGTTGACCCGAGGTGGAGACGGCGCTCCTGACCGGCGGAGGGGGAGCGCTCCCGACCTCGGCGGCGACCGCACCGGCGAAGGCGGAGACGACGGCGTCGGCGTCCTCGTGGGACGGCCACGGCCGGGCGTGCACGAGGTCGGCCACCAGCCTGCCCTCGACGATGCGGGTGGTGAGCCTCAGGGGGTGGTGCGGGTCCGCGCTCGGACAGCGCGCCGCCCCGCCCGTCTCCGGGGCGACGGACCAGGCCAGGGACGGCTCGTCCGGCAGCTCGAAGGTGCCCAGGAAGTTGAATCCGGCCTCGGGACGCGGCAGGTCGGCGTCCATCGGCAGCTGAGGGGCCTCCCGAACCAGGCGCTCGACCCGCGCGGTGGTCTCGGCGGAGGCGGAGCGGACCACGGTCCGCACGTCCACGCCGCCTCCGGAGTCGGTGGCGGACTCCGTGTCGGTGCCGGGAGCCGCCACGGTGACGTGCTTGACCGCCGTGAACCAGCCGACGGTGTCCATGTACGCGTCGCCCCGGCTCGTCGTGTCGCGGCCGTGGGTCTCCACCTCGACGGTGATCCGGGGCCGACCGTTCCAGCGCAGGACCGCCTCGGTGAAGGCCGACAGGAGGAAGGCCTCCAGCCGCTGGGAACGACCGTGACGGCGGACCAGCCGGGCGGTGGAGTCCTCGTCCAGGGCCCAGGTCAGGGCGGCCGGTTCCAGGGCGGGGTCGGTCGGCGTCCACGTGGGGGGCGGTGTCGGGCGTTCCGGTGCGGGCGGTGCGGCGGTCGCCGCCCACCGGTAGAAGTCGGCGGTCACGGGCATGGGGCCCGGGCTCCCCGTGAGCGCGGCCCGGTAGGCGTGGGCGAGGTCGTCGAAGAGGACGCGCCAGGAGAGGCCGTCGATGGCCAGGTGGTGCACGATCACCGCGAGCCGGTCGTCGGTCCCGGCCCCGCCGGAGAACAGGTGGACGCGGACCAGGCGGCCGGACTCCGGGTCCAGCGACCGGTGCAGCTCCGAGCAGGTGGCCTCGACCGTCTCCGACACCGCCCCGGGGTCGTCGGGCAGCCGGGAGAAGGTCACGGCGCCCACCTCTCCGGAGGGGCGCGGGGCTCCCGGCCCGCCCGCCGCCACGGGCTGGCGCAGGGCGGTGTGGCGGTGCAGCACCCCCACGACGGCGGACGAGAGGGCGACCGGGTCCACCGGCACCCCGCACCGCAGGACCGCCGACTGGTTCCAGTGCCGGGGGTCGCGCACCCGCTGCCGGAAGAGCCAGCGCTGGGCCGGTGCGAGCCTCCCGGTCCCGGCCGCGTCCGCGTCCCCGCTGAGGAGCGGGCCGGTGGTCTCCTCCGTCCACGGAGCGGCGGCCGCCGCCAGGAGTACGGGGGTGGGGTTCAGGTAGAAGTCCTCGAACGTGATCCGGTACCCGGACCGGCGCAGCGCCGTGACCGTGCGCATGGCCAGGATCGAGTCGCCGCCCAGCTCCAGCACGTCGGCGTGCGGGGCGACCAGGGGCAGGCCGAGAGCGCCCGCCCACAGGTCCGCGATGGTCGTCACGAGCGGGTCCGGGGCCCGGCCGTCGCCCCTGTCCGGGGGAGCGGCACCGTCACCGCCGGGGTGCCTCCCGTCGTGTTCCAGGACCCGGTCCACCAGGGCGGAGAGGGCCTCTCGGTCGAGCTTGCCATTCGGTCCGGTCGGGAACTCCGGCACCACGACCACCGGTTGGGGCACCGCGTACGCGGGCAGCCGGTCCAGCAGGTGGGAGCGCAGGGAGGCCGCGAGGGCGGCCCCGTCACCGGGGTCGCCACCCGCCGGTCGCACCGCCGCCAGGATCTGGGCGCCCGCCGGGTTGTGGCGCACGACGACCGAGGAGCGCGCCACTCCGGGGAAGTCGTCCATCACGCGTTCCACGTCGTCCGGATCGACCCGGTAGCCCCGGATCTTGACCTGTCGGTCGGTCCGTCCCGTGAAGACCAGGGCACCGTCCGGCCGGCGGCGGCACCGGTCGCCGGTCCGGTACCTCGGACCGTCGTCGTGCGGGACGAAGCGGCGGGCGGTCTCCTCGGGGCGCCCGAAGTACCCGGCCGCCACGCCGGGGCCACCGATCAGCAGTTCGCCGTCCGCGCCGTCCGGCACCGGACCCCCCTCCGCGTCGGTCAGGTGGAGGGTGTTCCGGCCGATCGCCGTGCCGATGGGCACCGTGGCCTCGTCCTCGGGCAGGTCGGCGGGGGAGGAGGCGACGAAGCAGCTCGCGCCGATGGTGGCCTCGGTCGGGCCGTAGTGGTTGACCACCCGACCGGCGACACCGGAGTCGAGGAGCGTAGTGGCCAGGGGACGGGGCAGCGCCTCGCCTCCCAGCAGCAGGGTGTGCAGCCTCGGAGCCCGCGGCGGCCGCCCCTCCAACAGGGCGGTCAGGTGGGAGGGGGTCGTCTTCAGTACCGACACCCCCGCCTCGGCCAGGCAGGACCAGAAGGCCTCCGGGTCGCGGGTCCGCTCGTCGGGCACCACGTGGACCGACCCGCCCGTCGCGAGCGCGAGCAGCCAGGAGGTGTGGCCCAGGTCGGCGGCGAGCGTGGTGACGTGCGCGACGCAGGGCGCGTCGGCGCGGGTGAGGCCGAGGCGATCGCGGAGGGAGAGGGCGTAGTGCACGGTGTTGGCGTGGGTGACCGTGACCGCCTTGGGTTCGCCGCTGGACCCCGAGGTGAAGGAGAGGTAGGCGGGGTCCGAGGCGCGCACCCGTGGCGGGAACGCTCCGGACGGGACGGGGTCACCGGCCCACGCGGTCGGGTCCACCACCTCGGTGTGTCGGTCCCCGGGCGCGGTGTGACCGGCGTCGGAGCTCAGCACGTGGCGCACGTCGACCGCCTCCAGGCGCCTGCGTACGTCGGGGCCGCTCCACGCGGGGTCGACGACCACGGCGGCCGCCCCCGAGCGCAGCACCCCGTACATCAGGGCGCACACCCGGATGTCGCGCGGACCCAGCACCGCGACCCGGTCACCCCGTCCGACGCCGCGTGCGCCGAGCCGGGCCGCCACCCGGTCGGCGGCGGCGAGCAACCCGGCGTGGTCCAGGGAGCGGGCCCCGTCGGAGAGCGCGGGGCGGTCCGGGTGGGAGCGCGCGCCGCGCGCCAACAGGTCGGAGAGCGAGAGTTCCGGGATCGTCGTACCTGTCAAGGGGATGGGTCTCCAGTTCAGGCGGTGTCTGCTTGGGACGGCCCGGCACCTGTCCCCCCGGGGCCGGAGGACAGGACCCGTTTCACCCGGCCGGTGCGGTGTCCGGGGTGCCCGCCACGAACGCCTCGGTCTCCTCATCGAGGGAGAGGCGCCCGGACACGGCCCAGGCGACGGTCCGGTGCAGGCCGTCCAGGTGGATGAGCCCGGTCCGTACCCTCAGGTCCGCGTAGTCGGAGTGGGGCACCGGGACGGTGCTCAGGTAGACGGGGGTCAGGGGTGCCTCCCGGAACAGGTCCAGCTTCCGTGAGCAGACCGGGTTGGCCTCGGCCATCTCCGCGCCGCCCGAGCGCACCAGGTCCGCCGCCTCGCCCACCGTCCGGCCCGACCGGGGGACGAGCTCACGCCCGCCGCCCTCGCTGAGGTGCCAGGGCAGGACGACGCCGAGGACCTCGTCCCTGGACAGCAGGACACGGTGCCAGACGCCGAGGAGGTCGTCGGCCATGTGCAGGACGTCCTCCCCGTCCTGGTTGGTGTTGGACTCGTGGGGGCGGTCGACAGGGTGATCGGCCCGGTAGACCTCCAGGACCCGTGAGAACGGCACCGTGCCGATCAGTTTCATGTGATGGAGCCTCGTCCCGTCGTCGTGTACTCGGTGAAGTGCCGCTCCGCGAACAGCTCCGGCCAGCGTCCGCCGCCGAGGTCGAGCTCGCGTGCCCGGGAGAGCATATGCCGCCAGTACGGCTTCACCGGGTGCCACCGGGCGCTGGTCTGACAGTAGGAGGCGTCCACGAAGTAGCGGGGGCCCGGGTCGTCCACCCCTTCGGACGCGGGCCTGCGTGCGTGGAACAGGGCGGAGTTCATCAGGACGGTCGAGCCCGGGGGGAGCCGGTCGATGACGGCCTCGCCGGGGAGTTCCTTGGTGCCCAGGTGCGCGCGGGCCTGCTTGGCGGCGTGCTCCAGGTGGGATCCGGGCAGGACCGCGAGGTGTCCGACGCTCGGATCGAGGCCGCCGAGGTAGTGCAGCGCGTGGACCATGAGGAGGCTCGGGTCCTCACGGTCGTTCGGCTCGTGGTCGTGGTGCCAGGCCTTGCCGCCGGTCGCCTCGCCGTGTCGGTCGCTGTGCAGGTGGTGGAAGACGAAGGAGGGCCCCATGAGGTCGGAGATCATCGCCAACAGGGGCTCGTGGGTGAGGAGTTCGCCGTGCGCGGGCAGCTCCAGCTCCAGGACCGGGGGCGTGCCGTGTGCCTCCGGCTCGAGGCAGGCGGCGATGGAGCGCTCACGCAGCCCCTCGTCCACCCAGCGGTCCACCTCGGGCAGGAGGCGGCCGACGAGGGGTGCGGGCAGGAAACCGGGGAGGACCAGGTAGCCGGACTCCGTGAACTGTCTCCGCCGCTCGGTGGCGTCGTCGATTTCCGGGGGAATCGTGTGCGTCAAGTCTT
This sequence comes from Nocardiopsis eucommiae, assembly GCF_965344335.1. Lineage (NCBI taxonomy): Bacteria > Bacillati > Actinomycetota > Actinomycetes > Streptosporangiales > Nocardiopsidaceae > Nocardiopsis > Nocardiopsis eucommiae. The sequence goes on along the minus strand of NZ_CBDRIY010000019.1, from coordinate 26,406 downwards.
CGCCCCTTGCTCGTGCTCGGGTGTCGGTCGTTCTCCGGGGCGTGACGGATTCCCTCCCGGGGGAATCCGTCGGGGAAAAGGCGGGGGACCCGGGTGCGGAGGGCCGTGCGCTGGACAGGAGGTGTGGGGCCATTGGTGTGGCTGTCCGTGGCCCCGTGTGGTGGAGGTGCCCGGAGGGTCGACAGTATTAGTTTCACTTTGTCCGGATCGTTGTCAAGGGAATCGGAAGAACACGATGCTGGCCTGGAACTACGCTCGGGGCGGTCCGGGATCGGTGAATGCGTGGCAAGTGCGGAGTATGAATTCGACGGAGGCGGGGTAAGGGAGGGTGCGGTGGCCATGTGCCCGGTGGGGGTCGTGTTCTGCCAGCTCAGGGCGCATGTGATGCCCGAGTTCCCTTCGTGCACCCGAAGCCGGGGTGCGTCGTCGAACCCGTGGGACCCGGGGTGTTTGAGGGGCGGGTTCCGCTTTTCGCAGGTCAATTCGGGCATTTGGGGCGTACGATGAATGCGGTCACAGATATGGGACGCGGTCTCTCCGTGGCGTGCTGAAGATCGTTACTCCGTTTCTGCGCGTGGCCGATTCCGGACGCCTGAATGGTCCCGGCGGGTGCTGCCCCCGAGCGTTCCCGCGTGATATCGAGAACGCTCCGCTTTATCCGAGTGCTCCGAGAGAACGGGTCTGGTCCCGTGGTCACCGGTCTCAGTCGACGGGCAGCGGTGAACTGGGCTTGGTGACGCTGATGGCGAAGGTCGTCTCGATCGAGGAGACGGCCGGGATGGCGCGCAGCTTGGCGCGCATCAGCTCCTCGTAGGCGGGGAAGGAACGGGCCGCCACCTTGAGCAGGTAGTCGTGGTCTCCCGCCAGGAGGAAGGCCTCGGTGACCTCCGGGATCCTCCGGATGGCCTCCTCCACCCGCTCCACCACGCCCGTGCCGTGGGAGTCCAGGCGCAGCCGCACGAACGCCGTGATGTCCAGCCCCACCGACGCCGGGTCGACCATCGCCGTGTATCCGGCGACCACGCCGGACTCCTCCAGCCTGCGCACCCTGCGCAGGCAGGGGGAGGGGGACAACCCCACCCGGTCGGCCAGCTCCTGGTTGCTGATCCGCCCGTCCACCTGGAGTTCGTGCAGGATGCGCAGATCGATCTCGTCCAAGCGATGCATAAGGCAGATTCTGCCAAAACGACGCCTATTCGGGCAATAATGCGCAATCGGTGGTCCCGTCGATCGCCGTACCTTCACTCCCATGAACAGACCTACCGGTGCGACCCCCTCGCTCACCGTCGGCCTGGCCGCGATGGCCGCGACCGTGGTGCTGTGGGCGGGGTTCGCCCTGAGCATCCGTGGGATCGGCGCCTCCGACCTGACCGCCCTGGACGCCGCCCTCCTCCGGTTCCTCACCCCGCTGGTGGTGCTGGCGCCGTGGATCCCCCGGGCCGTGCGGCGCGTGCGGCACGAACGCCCCGGTGTCCTGCTGGCGCTCTGCGCCGGCGCCGGACTCCCGTACTTCCTCCTCGCCGCCTGGGGCGGCTCCCTCACCAGCGCCGCCCTCGTGGGGATCGTGATCCCCGGGACCGTGCCCCTGTTCGTCACCGTGCTCGCGTTCGCGCTCTGGCGCACCCGGGCCCGGCCCGCGCAGCTCGGCGCGCTCGTGCTCATCGTCCTGGGCGCGGCGGTGTCCGTGACAGCCGCCGTCACACCGGACCAGGCCGCCGGGGTCGTGATCCTGCTCTGCGCCGGACTGGTGTGGTCGGTGTACACGCTCGCGCTCCGGGAGACCACGCTCGACCCGGTCAGCGCCGCGCTCGTGCTCTGCGCCCCCTCCGCCCTGCTGGCCGGGGTGCCCGTGCTGCTGGGCCTGGCCCCCTCCGCGCTGGTCGGGGGCGCAGCGCCCGGAGACGTCCTGGTCTACGTCGCCGTCCAGGGCGTCGGCGTGGGTGTGCTCGCCGCCCTGTGCTACGCGACCGCCATCCGCGGCCTCGGCGGCCCGGTCGCCGCCACGCTGGGAGCGCTCAGCCCGGTCGTCACCCTGGTCGTGGCGGTCCCGCTGTTCGGCGAACCGGTCACCCCCGCGACGACGGTCACGCTGTTGCTGGTCCTCACCGGCGTGGTCGCCTTCAACCTCCTCGGCGTCCGGCGGCCCCGGCCCGCCGAGCCCAGCCCTGCCGAGCCGGGCCCCGCTGTTCCTCGCCCTGCCGAGCCGACTCCCACCGAAGCCGGGAACCGCCGTCCCGAACTGGAGACCTCATGCTGATGCCGACCATGCTCCCGCCGCGCACCGATCCCCTCTGGCGGCTCACCGCGGCCTGTGACACCGACCCGCGCCCCGAGCGGCTCGACCTCCTCGTCGGCGTCTACCGCGACGACACCGGCTCCTCCCCGGTCCTCGGCGCCGTGGCCGAGGCCGAACGGAACCTCGCCGCGCGCTCAGAATCCAAGGAGTACCTGGGCCCCGCCGGGAACCGCGACTTCACCGACGCGCTCACCCGCATGCTGTTCCCCTCGGACGACGTCCGCTCCCGCACTCTGGCGGTGCAGTCGGTCGCGGGGACCGGGGCGCTGCGGCTCCTGTCCGAGCTCCTCGCCGCCACCGGACCCGACCGGACCGTGCACCTGGGCACGCCGGCCTACCTCAACCACCGCACCATCCTCAGCACCGCCGGGCTGCGCGTGCGCGAGTACCCGATGCTGCTCCCGGACGGGCCCCCGGACCCGGACGCCGCCCTCGCGGCCGTCGCCACGGCCGCACCCGGCGACGTGCTCCTGCTCCAGGGGTGCTGCCACAACCCCACCGGCGCCGCGATGCCCACCCGGGACTGGGACGCGCTCGCCCACGCGATGGCCGAGCGAGGTGTGGTGCCCTTCGTCGACCACGCCTACTTCGGTCTGGGAGACGGGCTCGACGCGGACCTGGAGGGCATGCGCCGCATGCTGGAGGTCCTGCCCGAGGCGGTGGTCGCGGTCAGCGCCTCCAAGGCGTGGGGTCTGTACAACGAACGCACCGGATGCGCGATCGTGGTCTCCGACGACCCCGCCCGCCGCGCCCTCGCCTACGGCGTCCTGGAGACCACCGCCCGCGCCGGGTACTCGCAGCCGCCGGACCACGGAGCCCGGATCGTCCACGAGATCCTCACCCGGGACGAACTGCGCACGCGCTGGACGGACGAACTCGACTCCATGCGCCGACGCCTGGGGCTCCTCCGCGACGGGCTCACCGACGCCCTGGACCTGCGGGCCCCCGCCCCGGAGTTCGCGGCGCTTCGGGAGCAGAGGGGCATGTTCCTGCGTCTGCCCCTCACCGCGGACCAGATGGGGCGGCTCCGCGACGAGCACGCGATCCACGGCCTGCCCTCGGGACGGATCAACCTCGCCGGGGTCCCCGTCCACCTCCTCGACCGCGTCGCCGACGCGATCGCCCGGGTCCACGGCGGGACCGCGTCGGCTCGGCCGGAGCGCCTGGCGGCCCGGGGGTGAGAGCGGGGTGTCAGGAGGTGGACCCGGCTTCCCCGGAACCGTCGTGCGCGGGCTCCGCCTCCGCCACGGAGGGCTCGGGGGAGGCCGCCCGGTTGCGCAGCAGCGCCGCGAGGACCGCCGCGATCGGGGTGGCCAGGAACAGGCCCGCGATCCCGCCGAGGATGCCGCCGACCGTGACCACGATCAGGACCACGGCGGAGGGCAGCTCCAACGCGCGGCCGTAGATGCGCGGCGCGAACACGTTGCTCTCCAACTGCTGCACGAGGATCACCGCGCCGAGCACGATCAGCGCCACCACCCAGTTCTCCGTCACCAGGGCCACGAGGACCGCCAGCAGCCCGCTCAGGAACGCGCCGATGATCGGCAGGAACGCACCCACGAAGGTGAGCACGATCAGCGGGATGGCCAGGCTCGTGTCGATGAGCAGGAGCAGCGCGATACCGATGCCGATCGCGTCGATCACGCCCACCAGCGCCACCCCGCGCACGTAGTTGCCCATCACGTCGTAGGAGACCCGGGCCGAGTGGCGCAGGACCGGGCGGGACCTGACCGGCAGCAGGCTGGCGATCCAGTCCATCAGCTTGTCACCCGAGTGCACGAAGTAGATGGTCAGGACGATGACCAGCACGATCCCCAGAACGACCCGCGTCACGGCGGTGGTCGCCGTCCACGCGCCGCTCAGGACCTGGTTGCTGTTCTCGGTGATCAGCGACTGGACCTGCACCCAGGCGTTGTCGATCGCCTCCGTGAGCAGCGCCGGGTCCAGGCCGAAGGGCAGGGCCATGTTCTGGAGTTGGACGACGGCGCTGTTGACGCTGGCCACGAGGTCGTCGAAGCTCGCGATGGCGGGGGTCACGATCAGGGTGACCACACCGCTGTAGACCGCGACCGCGATCAGCATGGTGATCGTCGTGGACGCCCCCCGGCCGAACCCCCGCCGTCTGACCGGGTTGGGACGGCGCAGCCAGTTCGCCAGGGGCATCAGCAGCGCCGTGAGGAACACCGCGATGATCAGCGGGAGCGTGACCACGGACAGGCGGGTGAGGGCGTAGATCAGCAGACCCGCCACCACACCGATCACCAGGACGCGCCAGGAGGCGTCGGCGGCCACCCGCAGGAGGTCGCCGGCGCGCCTGCCGTCGTCCGGGTCCTGGGGGCCGGAATCCGCGTCCTCGGCCTCGAACCGCTCCCGTTCCCGCTCGATACGGGCCCTGCGAGTGGCGTTCCACTTGTTCACGAGGGCCCCGACGCCCGGCCACTGGGCTTGCACATGCGCTCCGTTCTCCGGTCGGCGCGGACCGTCGTCACGCGCCACGAACCGCGTCGACCAGCCCTCCGGAACCAGCCATGAGTGCGATGTGACGCGGGGTGACACCGAGTCTGGCCTCCGCACGCGTCACGGGCGGGGAGGCGCGTACCGGATCACCGGATGGGCGTGTCGCCCGGAGTGCCCCACTCACCCGCACCGGGAGTACGTGGGGACGTCGGCCGCCGCCGTTCAGCTCAGGGACACCCCCGGCCGGGTCCGGAACGGCCGCCTGCCACTCCGGACCGGGCCCGTGACGGTGGGTTCCGGGTCACTCGGAGGGTTCGGGCAGCTCCGGGCACTCGATGATCGGGTTGACGCCGACGTAGTTCAGGGGGCCGACGAAGATGGTGACCGCGACACTGCCCAGGGAGGAACAGGACGCCTCCGAGGTGCTGAAGTAGCCGCGTTGCACGGCCGCCGTCACTCCGATGGCGAGCCAGACGAGAACGAGTACCGCGAGGGTCGAGCTGATGCGCACTGCTGCCTCCAAGGGGGGTGGGGCCAACGGCTCCCTCACGGACCTACCCGCACCAGGTGCCCCTCCACCCCACCCGGGCCCCGATTCCGCGAGGAAAACCCGTGGCGGCGCCGTCTCCCGCTCAGTAGGCTTCGCGTCCATGACAGACACATCCCCCACCACCACGCGCCTGGTGGAGATCACCGACGACAACCTCGACGCCGCCACGGGGATCAAGGTGAGCGAGGCGCAGGAGCGGTTCGTCGCCCCGGTCCTGTACTCCCTGGCCCAGGCGTACACGAACCGCGACACCGCCTGGCCCCGACTGCTCATGGACGGAGACGAGGCGGTCGGCTTCGTCATGGCGAGCTTCGCCCCCGAGGACGAGGACCCCGACTGCCGTGCCGACCTCTGGCGCCTCAACGTCGGGGAGAAGCAGCAGGGCCAGGGGTACGGCCGCGTGGCGGTGGAGGGTGTGTTCGACGAGGCACGGCGGCGCGGCTTCTCCCGGGTCACGGTCTCCTGGGTGCCGGGAGAGGGGAGCCCGGAGGGCTTCTACCTGCGTCTGGGCTTCCGTCCGACCGGACGGGTGGAGGACGGGGAGATCGTCGCCGCAATCGAGCTCGACTGACCCCGGCTCCGGAGCCCCGAGTGAGGCGGGATTTCCCCGGGGACAACAGAACCAGACACGGGTGTCGGCGCATCCGAAGAAGCATGGCCCGGACCGTGCCCGGGTGCGTTGACGCCCTCCCCCTTGTCTGATTTCGTTCAGATGCCCGAGTCCCCAAGCCCCCCACATCCAGCGACCCCTGGTCCCACCTCCCCTCCCGCCGGAGGCCGGACACGTCCGCGGTAGCCGAAGGAGTACGTGGATAGTGAGCCGCAAGACGGCGCCCACCGACGCCACCCCCCAGGAGCGGGGACGATCCCGGCGCCTGCTCGGCACCCTTGCCGAACGCACCCGAGCCGGGTCCTCCGGACTGGTGCTCAGCCTCATGGCCACCGCGCTGGTGAGCACCGCCTTCGGAGTCGGCGCCCTGGGCCGGTCCGACGACATGTCCGACGGCGCCGCCTGGCTGTGGAACGCCGTCACCAAGGAAGCGGTCCACGTCAACGGCGGCAACGCCGAGATCGACCTGGTGGCCTCCCTGCCCGAGGCGGGTGACGGCCCCGTCGAGGTCGAGCAGAACGACGACCACCTCCTGCTCACCGACCCCCGGACCGGCAAGGTCACCTCCGTCGACCTCAACGACCTCGGGTTCTCCGGCAGACTCGAACTGGGCTCCGGAGACTACGGTGTGGTGCTCGGACGTGAGAGCGCCGTGGTCATCGACCGCGCGGGCGGCGAGATCAAGGCCGTCGACCCCGCCACCCTCCAGGCCACCGGACCCGCCCTCACCCTGGAGGGGCCGCTGGTCGGAGGCGCCTTCGACGACTCCGACACCCTGTGGGTGGGCGCGCCCACCCAGGGCCACGCTGTCGGGGTCCAGGTGTCCGAGGGCGAGGCGACCGTCACACAGACCGTCGCGGTCTCCTCCCCAGGCGCCGACATCGGCGTCACCGTCTTCGACGACGGTGCGCTCGCCGTCGACCGGGGCGGAGATCAGGTCGTGGCGATGCGCGAGGGTGACGACCCCGTGATGGTCACCATGCCCGCGCCGATGGCGGACTCCGCCATGCCCGCGCGCACGCGCGGCGAGATGGCCGCCGTCACCAAGACCGAGGACGACGAGATCGTCACCCTGCTGCACCCCTACGGCGCGGCCGAGACCACCCTCTTCCCGGTGGGTAGACCCGGCAGCGGCCTGGCCGTCCCGTTCGCCGGACGCGTCTACGTCCCCTTCGACGACGAGGGCGTCGTCCGCTCCTACGCCCCGAACGGGCGCGAACTGGACACCGTCACCCTGCCCGGCGCCGAGGGGGCCCTGGAACTCCAGGTCCGCGAGGGCAGCCTGTTCGTCAACGCCCCGGAGACCGGGGTGGCCGCCGTGGTGGACGACACCGGCCAGGCCACCCTGGTGGACACCGACGAGGCCCCGCCGGGCCCCGGGGAGGTCCGGGGCGACACTCCCGCCCCCGACCCCGTGGCGCCCGCGCCACCCGCTCCGCCCACCACCCCCGCGACCGAGGAGGGCACCGGTGGCCCCGGGGAGGCGGCCAGTCCCGAGGGCGGGGGCACACCGGAGAACGAGGCCACCAGCGAACCCTCCACCGGTCCGCCCGGTGCGCCCACCCCCGTCACGGCCGAGGCCGGGGACGCCAGTGTCGAACTGAGCTGGCCCGGGGCCTACTCGCCGGACGCCCCCGTGGAGTCCTACGACATCACCTGGGAGGGCGGCCAGACCACCGTCGAGGGCTCGGAGCTGCACACCGTCGTCACCGGCCTGGAGAACGGCACGGCCTACCGGTTCCGGGTGAGCGCCACCAACGCGCACGGCACCGGGCCAGCGGCACAGTCGCCGCAGGTCACGCCGGGCGGGGAGCCCCCGGGGTCGCCGGGGGACGTCTCCGCCGAGGTGACCGGCAACGAGACCGTGACCGTGTCCTGGACCGGCGCGGAGAACGCCGTGGACTACCTGGTGTCCGCGGCGGCCGAGGGCGGAGCCGCCGCCCCGAGCAACCGCACCACTGGGGAGACCTCGCTGGAGTTCGCCGGTCTGGAGCCGGGAGCCACCTACACGTTCACGGTCACCTCACGGGGCGAGGGCGGGGTCACGGGAGAGGCCGCCACCAGCCCGTCGGTGACCATGCCGGAGATCCAGGTGGGAACCCCGGGCGAGGTCGCGCACAGTGTCTCGGGCACCACGGTGACCGTCACCTGGACGGCGGCGGAGAACGCCGAGGGATACCGGATCACCCCGCACGGCGACGGTGTGGAGATCGGCTCGGAGACCTCGGTGGAGGGCGGGGCCACCTCGCACACCTTCACCCGAGCCGGTCAGCGGTGCTTCTCGTTCACGGTCGCCGCCCTCGGGTCGGGGACCACGGAGGGCGGCTCCGCCCGGAGCACCCCCGCGTGTCTGGCCCCGTTCCAGTGACCGACAGCGACCAGCCCAGGAAGGGACCGAAGCGATGACCGCGAGGACGAGTCCGCGGAGGTGGACGGTGTGGTCCGCCGCCTGCGCGCTGGGTGTGACCGGCCTGCTCCTCAGCGGAGCCACCGCCGCGCAGAGCCAGACCCCCCAGGAGGCGTGCAGCGACGCCCACCCCAACGTCGGGGAGGCCCCTCGTTACACCCGGAACGTGGAGGGCGGTTGGCCGAAGACGATCCCGGGGAGCCCGGGGGGACAGGTCCACCTCTTCTACGAGCGCACGTTCGGATACAACTGCGCCGTGGTGGTCTCCAACGGCGGCGACACCTACCTGGACGTCGGTATCCGCACCGAGGACGGCACTCCGCAGACGACGATCGTGCGGTCCGGACGGGCCACGCAACCGGTCCTGATCGAAGCGCAGGGGGTGTGCGTCCAGGTCACGGCGGCCGCCGGAGAGCGCTCGATGATCTCGGAGTACGCGAACTGCGGCTCCTGACCGCCAGACGTCCCGGCCGGGCCCGGCACGAGTCGGCACGACGGCGTCGTGCGCTCGGCCCCGGCCGGAGGGGCGCCGACGGCGGGGCGCGCCGCCCTGACGGCGTGCCCGTGGCCCGCGAACGGACCACGGGTCCAGCGGGGCCCGCCGGACCAGACGGGCCCCACGTTCCCGGACCTCACTCCACCGGTTCGGACCAGGCCACCTGTACCTGCTCCGGCGGGCGCCCACGGTGGGCCAGCAGGGCGCGGCCCTGGGGCAGACGACGGGAGACCACCCCGTTGGCCAGGCGCCCCTCCATCCGGTCCCCGGAGAACAGCACCCCGGGGGTGGCCATGTCCGTGAGGGTTTGCGAGACCGCGTCGAACATGGACCTGGACGCGCCGCCGGTCCGTCTGGCCGTCACCAGGTGCAGTCCCAGGTCGGCCCCCTGGGTGAGCAGGTCGGCCAGCGGGGTCAGGGGGTTGGTCCGTCCCGCCACCAAGTCGAGGTCGTCCACGAAGACGAATACCTCCAGCCCCTCCCACCAGCTGCGCTCACGGAGCTGCCTGGGTGTGACGTCCGGCCCCGGCAGACGCTTGCGTACCAGCCCGGCCAGCTCTCCGGCGACCCCCTCGGTCTGCTGCGGGCTGGTGCTGTAGGCCAGCAGGTAATCCTCGGGAACCAGCCCCAGGTGCGCGCGCCGGTAGTCGACCATCACCACGCCCACCTCACTGGCCGGGCGCGCGATCACCTGCCGGGCCAGGGCCCGGATCAGCGTGCTCTTGCCGGTCTGCGGGTCTCCGAAGACCATCAGGTGCGGGTCCTCGCGCGGACGGTACAGCGCCGGTCCCAGGTCGCTCTCGGCCATGCCCAGGACCAGGTCCGTCCCCACCCGCCCGGGCAGGAGCTCCTCCAAGGTGACCTTGGCAGGCAGTACCCGCACCCGGCGCACGGGGAGGTCGGGCCATCGGTCCGAGAGCCGGGCCACCGCGTCACGCACCCCGACCCCGAGATCCGTGTCGTCGGCGACCCCGTCCAGACGCGGTAGCGGCACCTGCACGAACGACTCGTCCGATCTCAGGCCCCGCCCAGGCAGGTCCTTGGGCAGGCGTTCGGCCACCTTGCGTCCCAGCTGGGAGTCGAAGGGGTCGGTCAGGCGCAGCTCGAAGCGCCCGCCGAACAGCGACTGCAACTTCGTACGGACCTGGTTGGACGCGGAACTGGTCAGCACCGTGTGCACGCCCAGGGAGGGCCCGCGCGAGACGATGTCGGTGAGGACGTCGTCCACGTCCGGGTAGGCCTCACGCAGCCCCGCCCAGCCGTCGATGAACAGGAACACGTCCCCGTGGGTACCGGCGGGGACGTTCCCCTCGGTCCGCGCCCGGCGCAGCGCGGCGGGCGAGTCCAACCGGCCCTGGCGGAAGACCCGCTCCCGCTGGTCCAGCTGGCCGCGCACCTCCGCGAGGATGCGCTGGGCGAGCTCCAGCTCGGAGCGGCCCGCCACACCGGCCACGTGCGGCAGCTCGGCGAACGGTCCGAGCGAGCCCCCGCCGAAGTCGATGGCGTACATCGCGACCCGGCCGGGCGGGTACCGCCAGGCCAGACTGGAGATCAGGGTTCTGATCAGGGTCGACTTCCCGGTCTGGGGGCCGCCCAGGACCACGATGTTGCTCTCCCCGCCGGTGAAGTCGAGGTCGGCGGAGCACTGGCGCTGCTCGCGGGGCAGGTCGGCCAGCCCGATGATCGCCCGGACCTCCTCGGGTGCGGGCTCGACCGGGGTCCCGTCCGGTCGCGTCCCGGTCTCGCCCAGGCGTTCCAGCAGCTGGTCGAGGGTGAGGACGTCGGGGAGCGGCGGGACCCACACTGGGCGGACGCGCTCTCGTCCGGAGCCCACGATCCGGTCCACCGCCACCTGGAGCGTGGTGGGTGCTTCCTCCACCGGAGCGTCCTCGTCTCTCGCCCCCCGCTCGGCGGGCCGCACCAGCGACGCCAGCCCGTTGAACGAGATCAGCGGGAGGACCTGGGGCACCTCACGCGCGTCCTGCCGGGTGGGCGGCGCGTACGGCTGCGAGACCATGGCCGCCTTGAAGCGCTCGAACACCGTGGTGTCGACCTTCAGATAGCCGGAACCGGGCTCGGGCGGCAGGTGGTAGGCGTCTCCGACACCGATCGCCTCACGGCTCTCCGCTTCGGAGAAGGTCCGCAGCCCGATCCGGTAGGACAGGTGCGACTCCAGCCCCTTGATTCGGCCCGAGTCCAGCCGTTGCGTGGCCAGCAGCAGGTGGACGCCGATGGACCGGCCGATCCTGCCGATGGCCACGAACAGCTCCGCGAAGTCCGGGTGCGCGGTGAGTAGCTCGGAGAACTCGTCGATGATCACCAGGAGGTGGGGGAGCGGCTCCAGCTCGGGGCGGCGGGCACGCGCCGCCTCGTAGGCGTGCAGGTTGGGCAGGTTGCCCGCGTCCTTGAGTACCTGCTGGCGCCGGTTCAGCTCACCGAACATCGCCTCGCGGAAGCGCTCCACCAGACCGTCGTCGTCGGCGAGGTTGGTGATGAGCCCGGCGCTGTGCGGGAGCCGGTCGGTGTCGGCGAAGGTCGCGCCGCCCTTGAAGTCCACCAGCAGCAGGGCGAGCTGGTCCGGCGGGTGGTTGATCACCAGGGAGGCCACCAGGGTGCGGAGCATCTCCGACTTGCCCGAACCGGTGGCGCCCACCACCAGCCCGTGGGGGCCCATACCGCCGAACGCCGACTCCTTGAGGTCCAGCAGGACGGTGTTGGCCTCGGGGCCCACCCCGATCGGCACCCGCAGGAAGTCCCCGGTGCCCCGGGGGCGCCAGGCGCGCTCGGTGTCCAGCCGGGCGACGTCGTGCACTCCCAGGATCTCGGGCAGGCCCACCGTGGCGTGCATGGAGTCCGAGCTGTCGCTGGCCGCCAGCCGCAGCGGGGCCAGGCCGCGGGCCAGCGTGGTGAGCAGTTCCGTGCCGACCCGGTCGAACGTGCCCGCCAGGGGCGGGTCGTCCTCCGGTTCGGGGCCCTGACCGGGCCGCGCCGATCTCGGCTCGCGGTCCTCCCGCAGGGACCCGTCGGCCGATACGTACAGCCGGGTGTCCACGTGTCCGGGCTCCTCCCGGCGGTCACCGACCAGGAAGACCAGGTGGACGCCGATGTCGGCCAGCGAGGTGACCGGCGGCTCGGCGGCCAGACCGGACAGGGTCGCCTGGAACTCGCCGTCCACCAGCACCACCAGCCGCTGTGTGCCCGGTCCGGGAGGCGCTCCCCGGCGGCGCTGCATGTCGATGGTGCGCTGCTCGATCTCGGCCGTCAGCAGCTCGGTCATCTCCACGGTGCTGGCCGCCACCAGCCGCGCGGGCAGCGGACCGTCCCGGAACCCGTCGAACGCGTTGTGGGGCAGCCACTTGGTCCAGTCCCACTCGGCCGTCAGCCGCTGGTGCCGCACCACACCCAGCCGCACGTCCTCGGCGGCGGAGAAGGTCACCAGCTGGGCCGCCAGCGCCCGGGCCACCTCCCGGCCCGCCGCCCGGTCACCGACCACCGACACCACCCCGCACTCACGCAGGCGCAGGACGAGTGGCTGCTCGGACACGTCCGAGTACAGGTCGACGATCTGCTCGGCGATGCCCTGGCAGACCGGGTCGTAGACGATCAGCGGGTTGGTGCGGTCGATGTTCAGGTGGAGACGTCGGGCCAGCGGCCGCGACCCCTCGCCGATCCTCAGGTCAAGGAAGTCGGGATCCGCGGGCCGACGCTCCCAGCGCCGCGCGGTGAGCCGGGCGGTCTCCTCCAGCAGGTACGGCTCCGGATGCCGGAACAGCGACGCGGCGCGTTGCAGCCCCGCCACCTCCCGCACCGTCTCGCGCAGGTGGTCCAGGTAGTCCAGGTACCGTTCGCGCTGTTCCCGGATGCGCTTGCGCGGTCCGTTGCGCTGGGCGACGAACATGACGATGCCGACCGCGACGCTGGCCAGCATGATCATGGCCCCGGCCACCGCGAACAGCGGGCGGTTGCCCAGGGTGATGGTCATCATCAGCGAACCGGAGCCGGTGATGATCGGCATGATGATCATCGCGGAGGAACTGGCGGCCGGGGGGTTCTCCGGCAGCTGTGGCGGGGTCGCGATCACCAGGGGTGCCCTGCCGGGGTCGGGGACCGCGGTGCGCGCGGGTCGATGAACCAGTGTCGTTGTCACTGGCGCCTCTCCTGTCGCGTGCGCCCGGATCGCCCGGTACGCACTCTTGCTACCTTGATGATCCCGCGACCCGGCCGTGCCGGACAAGCGGTGACCACGGGCCTGTGGACAACCGGACCACTGACCGGTGTGATCCTCGCTCGGGTCCATCGGTTCGCGCTCGCCCGGACGGTCGTGCGCCCTCCACAACTGACGACGAACACGGGGAGCCCCAGTGAGCGGATACTGCCGGGTCACGGTGACCGGACCGGATCGGTGGGCCGACCTCCTCCTGCCCGGCGGCGTGTCGGTGGCGGCGCTGATGCCGCAGGTCGTGCGCGTGTGCTCCCCGTCCGACGACGGGCTCCAGTCCGCCCGCTGGAACCTGGTCGCGGTGGACGGCACCCCGATCCCCTCCGCCGGTTCCCTGACCGACGCCGGAGTCCGCGACGGGGACGTCCTGCTCTTGGACCGGGTCACCGGCCCGGACCGCCCGTCCTTCGTGGACGACGTGCGAGGCACGGTCGAGGACCGCGTCGACGAGCGCGCCTGGTTGTGGAAGCCCTCCACCACGTTCGGGTTCGGCCTGGCCCTGGCCGCGCTGGGCCCGCTGGCGCTCATGGTGGCCATGGTCCTGGTCCGCACGTCCGCCCTCGACCTCGCCGTGTCGGTACTGGGGCTCCTGACCGCGCTCGGAGTCCTGTGGCTCGCGGGGAGCAGGTCCCTCACCGGGGTGGCCCACGCCGCGCAGGTCGCCGCCTGCGGCTGGGGCGCCCTGACCACCGTGCTCGCCGTCCTGGGGGTGGGCGCCGTCGCGCCCGCGCCCATCGTGCTGGTGCTGTTCGCCTGTTTCGGGGCACTGGCCGCGTCGGTCGGCGGCTGGGCGCTGGCCCACTTCCTGCTGCCCCACCTGGCCGGGCTCGCCGTGGTCACGGCGGCCATGGTGCTGCTCGTCGGCTTCGGCCTGTTCACGGACGGACCCATGGCGGTACGCCTCCTCGCCGTCCTGCTGGCCCTGGGCATCGGCGCCGTGCCGAGGATGGCCCTGGCCCTGGGCGGACTGTCCGGCCTGGACTACGAGGTGCGCCAGGTGGGCCGCACCGACAACGAGCGTTTCGAGGAGAGCCTGGCCAACAGCGACCGCATGCTCACGGGCACCATCCTGGGGGTCTCGGCCACCGTGACGATATCCGTCGGCCTGCTGGCGTTCACCGGCGACGCGCGCCGCGACCTGGTCCTGGCCGCCCTGGTCTCGCTCGCCCTGCTGATGCGGTCCCGCCTGTTCGACCGCGTCTCCCACGTGCTGCCGGTTCGTCTGACCGGTGCGCTGGGCCTGGCCGTGACCGGGGTGGCGGCCGCCGACGCCCATCCCTGGCTGTCGGAAGCGCTTCCGGCCCTGGCACTGGTGCTGTGCGTGGCCGTGGCGGCCCTGAGCGCGATCCGCCTGACCGACGTGCCCCGGGCCTCGCTGCGCCGCGTCCTCAACGGGGTGGAGATCGCTGTCGTCGCCGGTATGTGCGTGGCCGCCGTCTGGGCCCTGGGTGTGTACGAGGTGGTCTCCACCATCCGGATCGGCGGCTGAATCGGCCCCCGGGTTCGCTCCGCAGGGGAACCGGTGACCTGTGGGACGCGCGCCGGAGCCGTTTGGATCCGTCCGGATCGGAAGATGTCCTGCTTCGGCCAATCGGCGGCCCCGGTGCCCCCAACGCGTTGACAGCGCACCCCGTCTTCACTACTTTCCGGTTCGAGTCGTCATCTGTGGCCGCTAACAGAGCTCCCCCGAACTCACAGACCGAACGCGCCCCTGAGGCCGGCGTCGAGTGCTGGCCAAGGGGAGAACGAGGGGAGAGGACGGGACACATGAGCAACAACGAGGTCGGGACCCAGAACAACGCCATGGCGCGGGGCGGAAACCGCCTTGACGAGCAGAGCCGTGGCCTCAGTGACCGCATGCAGTCCCTGATCGACGTCCTGGAACAGGACGGTCGGGCCCTCCAGGGCAACGCACTTCGGGCCTACCGCGAAGGGCAGGCCCAGATGGTGGCTGGATTCGAGACCCTGATCCAGTGGTGCAGTGACAACGGCGTCAAGCTCAATCTCGGCCAGGAGAAGATCAACGCGGCCGACGCCGACAGCGAAGAGGACTTCGCCAAGGCCCAGAGCGAACTCAACTACCTGAGTCGGAAGATCTGAACGGGCGCTCCGGTCCGAAAACGAGAACGATCGCGGGGGAGTGGTAGGTCATGGCCGTGCACGAGCACGACGTCGGTGGGGACATCGACGCGCTTGATCAGTTGAGTCTCGACCAGCGGCAGTACCTGGCCTATTTCAGGGCCATCATGCAGGAGCTCGACAACCAGACCAGGGACACTCTCGACAGGTTCAAGGGTGGTGACGACGAACTCAGGTCCAGTGCCGCCGATTTCCAGCAGGCCTTCCAGATGACCAACGATGGCTTCTCCAAGATCATCAACGCCGTCGAGAACACGAGGGACAGCTACGCGGACACGAGGAGCTACCTCAGAACGCTGTTCGAGTGAGCCACCCCCACGGGGCACAGGGTGGTGCGGGGGCCCCACCACAACAACAGTGGCCCCCGGCCCCGGGCCCGGGGAGCCCCGAACCGCCTGGCCCCACCCCGCTCCCCGAAGCGTTCCAGACCACGCCGCACACCGAGCGCTACGTCCTCCAGGCCGACGCCCTGCGGCGTCAGCAGCTGCGTGCCGCCCTCCTGTACGGTTCCAGCCGCTACTGGCGCCAGCGCCACCACGTGTGGCCCTCGGTCGTCGTCGGTCTGATCGCCGCCGCCGTGCTGGCCGCCGGCATCGTGGTCTGGGGCGCCTTCCAGACACAGCGCGAGATCAACGAGGAACGCCGGCAGGAGACCCAGACCCAGGAACCGACCACCCCGCTCGTCCCCCAGGAGCGGAACCCGGCGAGTCCGGGCCAGACGCCCTGACCCGGCTTTGGTAACCCGAAGGACACCCCCGTGACCCTGCACGCTCCCTCCGTGCCGCTCTCGACGGACGAGGCGGCGGTCCATACGGACGCCTTCGACGCGATGGCCTCCTCCGTCGAGTCGGCGCTCCTGGGCAAGACCGAGGTGGTGCGGCTCGCCCTGGTCGCCCTGCTCTCCCAGGGACACCTCCTGTTGGAGGACGTCCCCGGAACCGGCAAGACGACCCTGGCGCGCGCCATCGCCTCCACCGTGGACGGAATCTGGCGGAGGGTGCAGTTCACCCCCGACCTCCTACCCTCCGACGTGAGCGGCGTGACCGTCTTCAACCAGGCCACGCGCGAGTTCGAGTTCCACCCCGGACCGGTCTTCGCCAACGTCGTCATCGCCGACGAGATCAACCGGGCCTCGCCCAAGACCCAGTCGGCGCTGCTGGAGGTCATGGAGGAAGGCGCTGTCACGGTGGACGGGGTCCGCCACACGGTCCCCGCCCCCTTCCTGGTGGTCGCCACCCAGAACCCTGTGGAGATGTCGGGCACCTATCGGCTCCCCGAGGCCCAGCTGGACCGGTTCCTGATGCGCCTGACCGTGGGCTACGCGGACCCGGCCGCCGAGCTGGCCATCATCCGGGGGGACCGCCTCGTCTCCCCGGAGGCGCTGCCACCGTCCACCGACGCCACCCGGATGGAGCAGGTCCGGCAGGCGGCCCGCCGCGTGTACGTCGACGACGCCGTGTACGAGTACGTGCTGCGGGTGGCCCGCGCCACCCGCGACCACCCGGCGCTCAGCGTGGGACTGTCCACCCGCGCGACCGTCGCCATGGCCCACACGGCGCGCACGCTCGCCCTGGTCTCCGGGCGCCCCTACGCCACCCCGGAGGACGTCAAGACCCTCGCCCAGCCGGTGTGGGCGCACCGCCTGGTGCTCTCCCCGGAGGCCTCCGTCGGCGGCCGTACCGGCGTGGACGTGCTCGCGGAGATCCTGTCGGCCACCCCGGCCCCCCAACCGGGACACCCAGGGGCGACGGCGACTCGCTGATGCCGACCACGAGGGGATGGCTGGTGGCCGTCACGGGGGCGCTGCTGCTCACCGCGGGCACCCTGTCCCAGTACCAGGAACTCGCCCTGCTCGGCGCGCTGGCGGTACTCGCGGTGGCCGCGTCCGCCGTGTTCGTGGGCGGTCCCGCCGACGTGATCATGACCCGCTCCCTGCCCGGCGGCACCCGCACCACCCCCGGACACTCGGTGCGGGTGCACATGAGCGCGCGCAACACCGGGCGCCGGGGCCTGCGGATCAGCGAACGCGTGGTGGGCCCCGACGGCGAACACGACGTGCCCCTGGCCCCGCTGCCCGGTGGCGGCACGGGAGGATCGGACTACTGGCTGCAACCGCTGCGGCGCGGACTCATCGAACTCGGCCCCCTGCGCGCGGGCCGCTCCGACCCCCTGGGCCTGGCCAGGAGCGGCCGTGAGCACGGCGCCACCGACCGTGTGTGGGTCCACCCGCCCTGGCAGTACCTGCGGGCCATCCCCGTGGGCAACGTGGCCGACCCGGACGGCGAGGTTGACGGCGCCAGGGCCGGAACGCTCACCTTCCACACACTGCGGGACTACGCGCCCGGCGACGACCTGCGCCACGTCCACTGGCGCAGCTCCGCCCGCCTGGACCGCCTGGTGGTACGCGAGTACGTGGACACCTCCCAGACCCGCGTGTGCGTGATCGTCGACGACCGCGACACCGCCTCCGCGCACCTGGACGACGCCGCCGGCGCGGCCGCCTCACTGCTCGCCACCGGGGTGCGGGCCGCGCTCCACTGCGAACTGCGGCTCGTCAGCGGACGCGGCAGGGACAGCGGCGGCGGTTTGCCGTCCCTGCTCGACCTGCTGGCCGAGGCGGCGCCCACCGCCGGACCCGGCCTGGCCGACGCCCTCCACCTCGCCCGCACCCAGAGCCAGGGAGACACCGCCATCCTGGTCAGCGGGGCTCTGGACGCCACCGACCTGCGCCTGTTCGGCCAGCTCGCCGACCGCTACTCCGGACTCATCGCCGTGGTCGTCGGCCAGCAGGAGCCGCCCACGGCGCCCGACTCCGTCACGCTCATCGCCGCGGGGGACGCCGCGTCGTTCGCGGACCGCTGGAACGAGGCACCATGGCCACGATGACGGCGCCCGCCCCCGAACGGTCCGAGCCCGCCCGCCCGGCGGGGCCCGGCCCCAGCGCGCTTCCGGCCCGCGCGGGGCTGGTCCTGTCCACGGCGGCGGGCGGGGTCGTGGTGTCGGCCTCCTACGCGTCGACCGGCACCCTCCTCGCGGTCCTCGCCGCCTGCTCCGTGGTGTCCGTCGCGGTCGCGCTGCTCCTGCGCTCCCGGTACGACGCACTGCGGGCAGTGCTCACCGGTGTCCCGCTGCCGCTCGTCTGCGTGGTGGCCGCCTCCGCGTGGGTGCCGGGCCAGGGGGACGGTGTACTGCTCGGCGCGGGTGAGGCCCTGCTCCACTCCGGGGCGCGCATCCTCACCAGCACGGCGCCCACACCGCTCACCGTCGACACTCTCGCCCTGCCGCTCCTGGCGACCTGGCTCACGGGCACCGCCACGGCGCTGGCCTGGCGCGCCGAACGCCGCGCGTTGGCGCTGCTCCCCGGCCTCGTGCTGCTCGTGGGAGCCGTCGTCCTCAACGGCCCGGTCGCCCCGCCCGGTTTCACCGCGATCGGCCTGCTCGGTGTGGCCGCCGTCCTCGTCATGTCCGGGCGCGCGGCCACGGGGGCCCCGAGCACCACCGGGTCCCCGTCGCTGGGCATCCAGGTGGACCATCGCCCCTCGGGGCCCTCCCCGGTCCGAGACGCGGTCGTCACCGGACTCATCTGCGTCATCACCGCGACCCTGGCCGTGCTCGGCGGCCCGGCGCTGCTCGCTGGCTGGACCACCGAACCGGGTGATCCCCGGGCCGTGCTGACCCCGCCGATGGACCCGCAGCAGGCCCTCAACCCGCTCAGCCACCTGCCCGCGTGGGCGGCCGAACCAGAGGAGCACCTGCTCACCGTGGAGTCCGACCGGCCCCTGGAACTGCGCTGGGTCGCCCTCGCCGACTTCACCGGCACCACCTGGCTGCCCGAGAGCGGGTACCGCAACGCGGACCAGGTCCTGCCCGCGCCGGTCCCGCCGCCCCCCGGGGCCGACGGCGACGTCACCGCCCGGATCAGCGTGAGCGAGGATCTCCCGGGCAGTTGGGCGCCGGTCGTGGGGGCGCCCCGCCGGGTGGGCCTGGACTCCCTCGGCTACGACGCGCTCACCGGCACCGTCGTCACCAGGGACGGCGCCGTGGCCGGACGAGACTACGAGGTGGTCGGCACGGTCGCCGACTGGTCCGGAGTCGACCTGTCTCGGTCGGCCCCGCCGGTGGGGGACGTGTACGAGCTCTACCGGGAGCTCCCGCCGGGCGCGCCGCCCATCCTCGACGAGGTCGTCGCCGCCATCGCCGCCGAGGGCGACTACCACCACCGGGCCAGGGCCATCGCGGACTACCTGCGCGACTCCCACACCTTCGACCCCGAGACCCCCGGCGGACACGGATACGCACAGGTCGACGCGCTCCTGGCCGCACCCGGGGGCCAGGGCGGCTCGGGCACCTCGGAACAGTTCGCCAGCGCCTTCGCCCTGCTCGCGCGCGCCGCCGGTCTGCCCAGCCGGGTGGCCGTGGGGTTCGCCCCCGGAACCGAGCGGGGCGAGGGAGAGTACGAGGTCCGCACCGGCGACGCCCACGCCTGGGGCGAGGTGTATTTCGACGGAGTGGGCTGGGTGCCCTACCACGTCACCCCCGGAGGGCAGGACGACGGCGGTGCCGACGACAGCCCGGAGAACGAGGACGCCCCTGAGGAACCCGAGGCCGGGGACCTCGACGCCACCTCCGAACCCGAGGACGAGGGGCGGCCCTCGGACGACCGGGAGGGAACCGGCGCGGGTCTCTGGGCGGCTGCCGCCGCCGGGGGACTGCTCGCCGTGATCCTCCTGGTCCCCGCCGCGCGCCTCGCTCGCAGGGCCCGACGCCTGGGTGCGGGAACCCCCGCCGAGCGTGTTCTGGGGGCCTGGCGCGAACTGCGCGACGCCCTCCGGATGGGCGCCGCCGACGTGAACGCGGGCGCCACCGTCACCGAGACCGTGGCGGTCGCCCGCGCGCTCGTGCCCGCTGCCGCTCCGGAGAGCCTGGACCGCGTGGCCCGGGCCGTCAACAGCACCGGGTTCGGCGGCGGGATCGACGTCGACGCCCCAGCGGCCGACGCGGTCGCCCGAGCGGTACGCGACCACCAACGCGCCGTGCGCAGGGCACGCCCCCGGTTCAGGAGGTTGACCTGGTGGTTCGACCCCCGACCCCTGTTCTGGCGGAACGGTCCGGTCCGCCAACCGAGAGGACGCCGATGAGCGGCGAGAAACAACGAGACCGACTCGCCCCGGGGTTCCACTCCCCGGAGGTCCTGCACCGGGGGACGGCCTCGACCGTCTACCGGGCCCGGCGCGACGGGGACGACACCCCGGTCGCGCTCAAGGTCATGCGCGACGACGCGGGCGCCGCCGAGGTGGACCGGATGGTCGAGCTCGCCGGTGTCCCGGGCCTGGTCCACGTCGTCGGCGGCGGCCGCACCTCGTCCGGCCGTTCCTTCGTCGCCATGGAGCTGCACCCGGGGGACTACGCGTCCGCGCTGGAGGATGGGGGACCGCTGCCGCTCGGGGAGGTCCTGGCCGTGGGCCGGGCCGTCGCCGGGGCGCTCGACGCCCTGCACGGTCGCGGTCTGCTCCACCACCGGATCGAACCCGGCAACATCCTGCGCGCCCCGGAGGGTGCCGTCCTCGCGGACATGGGCGGCGTGACCCCCGTGGAAGGACGGCCCGCACCGGTGGGCCTGGACCCGCTGGCGGTCGCGTACGCCTCGCCGGAGGCGCTGAGCGGCCAGCACCCGTTGACCCCCGCGTCCGACGTCTATCGGCTCGCGACGGTGCTCTGGGCACTCCTGGCCGGGTATCCGCCCTTCGCGCGGGGACCCGGCGCGATCGGGGACCCGTTCACCTACCGGGAACGGGCCCTCTCCGAGAACCCGCCCCGGCTGCCCCGCGCCGACCTGCCCGTCCGGCTGCGTGCGGTCCTCGACCGGGCGCTGTCCAGGGAACCCGGCCGTCGCCAGGACGCCGCCGAGTTCGCCCGCGACCTCGCCCCGGGCGAGGCCCCTGCGGGCGCGCTGGAGCCCGTTCCCGGCGCCAACGACGCCTGGGGGGTCCCCGGCGCGGCGCCCGGGCTCGACGGGCGGGCCGTGGACGCCTGGCGTGCCCCCGACGCCGCCCGGGACCCTGTGGGGTCTGGGTCTTCTGGACCCGGGGTGACTCCGGATGCGGCGAATCCTTGGGGAGTGCCCGGCGCGGTTCCTGGGCCCGGTCAGGGTGCAGGGCCGCGGTTCGCTCCCGGAGGCGGTGTGTCTGACCAGCGGGTCTCGGGAGCCGCGCATCGTCGGGAATCCGGACCGGGTCGTGCCGGAGCCTCCCCTGAGCCCGTTCGGGAGCCCGCGAACCCGCGTGCGCCTGGGCCGGGTCAGGGCATCGAAGGGGAGCGATCCATCCCTGGAGACGGAGGTTCGGGTTCACGGACCCCCGAGCAGGGGAGTTCGGAGACGGCGGCTGCCCCCGGTACGAACGGCTGGGGAGCGCTCGGTGGCGCGGAGGCCTCCGCCGAGCCCGGGGTCTCCGACGCCGGAGGGGTTCCGGGGGCCGCCGAGCCGCAGGGCGCGGGGGAGAGCGGGGGTAACGCACCGGCTTCGGCGGCGGGCATCCTGGCCGACCACCCCGAGACCGCCTGGGCCGCCTTGCCTGGGTGGGCGGGGACCGCCACCCCCGAACGACCGGCGACCGATCCGGGGCCGCCGGATCAGGCGCCGACGCCTCCCGAACCTCCCCAGCCTCCCGAGGGACGACCCCAGGGGCCGAGCACCCGGCGGCCGCTGTTCATCGGTGTCACCGTCGTGGCCATCGCCTTCGTCGCCATCACCCTCGGCGCGGTGGCGATCCTGCGCCCCGGGGCCGGTAGCGATCTCCTGGGGCAGCTCCGCCCGGAGACGGTGGCCTCGCCCGAACCGCAGGTGGAGAAGGCGGGACCTTCCGACGAACCGGTACCCACGGCGGGACTGGTCGAGGACTCCGCGCCCGGAGACGTCACCCTGGAGGACGCGGGGCACACGGTGACGGTGAGCTGGACGGACCACACCGACCCCGCCGCCGCCCACCAGGTGATCGGCGGCCCCGAGGGGGAGACCCCGGGCAACCTCGCCGACGCGGAGCCGGGCTCCGCGTCGGCGAGGGTCAGCGGACTCGAACCGGGCCGGGAGTACTGCTTCGTCGTCATCGCCGTGCTCAGCGTCGACGAGATCGCTCCGTCGGAACAGGTGTGCACGGAGCGGGGCACCGCCTCCTGACGTGGTGCCCCGCCCCCCGAGCCGCTCAGTGGCCCCGGTCCAGCCACTCCTGGAGGTGTGGCGCCTCCGCGCCGATGGTCGTGGAGTCACCGTGCCCGGTGTTGACGACCGTTTCCTCGGGCAGCGCCAGGAGGCGGGTGCGGATCGAGTCCACGATGGTCGGGAAGTCCGAGTAGGACCTCCCTGTCGCCCCCGGGCCGCCCTGGAACAGGGTGTCGCCACTGAACAGGACGCTCAGTTCCGGGGCGTACAGGCACACCGCCCCCGGAGCGTGGCCCGGGGTGTGCAGCACGATGAGGTCGGCGCCCGCGACTCTGATGGAGTCGCCGTCGGCCAGGTCCCCGTCCGGGGCCCGGTCCGGGTGGGTCATGTCCCACAGCACCCGGTCGTCGGGGTGCAGCAGGATCGGCGCCCCGGTCGCGTCGGCCACCGCGGGGGCGGCGTTCACGTGGTCGTTGTGGCCGTGCGTGCACAGCACCGCCACGACCCGGCGCCCGCCCACCGCCTCGATGATCGCCTCGGCGTCGTGCGGGGCGTCGACGACCACGACCTCCTCGTCGTCACCCACCAGCCAGACGTTGTTGTCCACCTCCCAGGAACCGCCGTCCAGGGTGAAGACCCCGGACGTGGTCAGGTGTTCCACTCGCGCTTCACTCACAGTCGCACCACCGATCGCAGTACCTCGCCGCGCTCCATGCGGGCGAACGCCTCCTCGACGTCACCGAGCCCGATCTCCTCGGTGACGAATCCGTCCAGGTCCAGCCTGCCCTGTGTGTACAGGTCGACGAGCATCGGGAAGTCCCGCGAGGGCAGGCAGTCCCCGTACCAGCTGGACTTCAGGGCCCCGCCCCGGCCGAACACGTCCAGCAGGGGCAGGTCCAGACGCATGTCCGGGGTGGGCACGCCCACCAGCACCACGGTGCCCGCCAGGTCGCGGGCGTAGAAGGCCTGTTCGTAGGTCTGGGGGACCCCCACCGCGTCGATGACCACGTCGGCGCCGAAGCCGTCGGTCAGCGCGCGGATCGCCTCGACCGTGTCGGCCTCCCGGGCGTTCACGGTGTGCGTGGCGCCGAACCCCCGGGCCCACTCCAGCTTGCGGTCCTCCAGGTCCACGGCGATGATCCGACCGGCACCGGCCAGACGGGCTCCGGCGACGGCGGCGCTGCCGACCCCTCCGCAGCCGATCACCGCGACGGAGTCGCCCCGGGAGACCCCTCCGGTGTTGATGGCGGCGCCGATCCCGGCCATGATCCCGCACCCGAGCAGTCCGGCGGCGGCGGGCGAGGCGGCCGGATCGACCTTGGTGCACTGTCCCGCCGCGACCAGCGTCTTCTCGGCGAACGCTCCGATGCCCAGGGCGGGGGAGAGTTCCGTGCCGTCCTCCAGGGTCATTTTCTGGTCGGCGTTGTGGGTGTCGAAACAGTACTGGGGCCGTCCGCGCCGACAGGCGCGACAGGCGCCGCACACCGCCCGCCAGTTGAGGATCACGTAGTCGCCCGGTTCGAGGTGGGTGACGTCCGCGCCGACGGACTCGACCACGCCCGCTGCCTCGTGACCGAGCAGGAAGGGGTACTCGTCGTTGATCCCGCCCTCGCGGTAGTGCAGGTCCGTGTGGCAGACCCCGCACGCCTGGACCCGGACCACGGCCTCGCCGGGGCCGGGGTCCGGGACGACGATGGTGGTGAGTTCCACGGGTGCGCCCTTCGCACGCGAGATCACACCCTGCACCTGTTGGGACATGAGAAGACTCCCTGCACTTCGTGGCCGTCAGTACCGGTGGGCACCGTCAGGGGTCACCCTGCCGCACCGCCCGGACACGTGTCCATCATCCGGGCGCGGCTTTGGGGGTTGACAGTCCGCGATTGTGAGTGTGTACTCACATACATTAAGCGTAGGGATGCTTAGACGTCCTCTGGGCGGCGCTCAACTGGGCTGTTTCTCGGGGATAATGCATCTCTGTGGCCGTGGATGTGAGTGAGTGCTCACAAATCTGAGGAGTCTGTCATGCGTCAGTACGAACCGAGCGGGTCCACCGCCCAGGACATCACCGAGGTCCTGCTCCCCGGGCCCGTCGCCCCCGAGGGGCTGGTGGTCCGCCGCCGTAGCCTCGATCCGCCGGGGCCCGGCCGGGTCACGCTCCGGATGGAGGCCACCGGGGTCTCCTTCGCGGAACAGCAGATGCGCCGGGACAAGTACTTCGACCAGCCGCCCTACCCGTTCGTGCCCGGCTACGACCTCGTCGGCACCGTCACTCGGGTCGGCCCCGGGGCGGACCCCGCCATGGTGGGCCACCGCTACGCCGCCCTCACCAAGGTGGGCGCCTGGAGCAGCCACGTGGACCTGCCCGCCGCCGCCCTCGTCCCCGTCCCCGAGGGGATCGATCCCGGGGCGGCCGAGGCCCTGGTGGTCAACGGGGTGACCGCCCACCGCATGCTCCACCGGCTCGCCCGGGTCCGGCCGGGCGACACGGTGCTGGTCCACGGCGCCAACGGCGGGATCGGCTCACTGCTGGTCCAGCTGGCCCGCCACGTCGGGGCCACGGTCATCGGCACGGCCTCGGCCCGCAACGCCGAGGCCGTCCGCGCGCTCGGCGCCCTCCCCCTCGACTACCGGGCACCGGACCTCCCCGGCCGGGTCCGCGCCCTGGCCCCGGGCGGCGTGAACGCGGTCTTCGACCACGTCGGAGGCGCCGGACTGACCGACTCCTTCCGTCTCCTCGCCCGCGGGGGGACCCTGGTCTCCTACGGCACCGCCGCCACCCGGGACGTGGACGGCGACGCGATGCTCCCCGTCCTGCTGCTGTTCGCCCGGCTCCTGTGGTGGAACGCGCTGCCCAACGGGCGCGGCGCGCACTTCTTCAACCTCTGGAGCGGTCACCGCAGGGCGACGGACTTCCGCCGGAGGTTCGCGCGCGACCTCGGAGAGGTCCTCTCCCTGCACGCCGAGGGGGTCCTCATCCCGCCCGTGGCCGCCCGGGTGCCTCTCTCCGAGGCGGCCTCGGCACTGGCGCTCGCGGAGTCGGGCACGGTGGTCGGCAAGGTCCTCCTGGTCCCCGACCACCCCTGACGGGCGCTCACCCCTGGAGGAAGGGCACCAGAGCGGCGGTCAGCTGGGCGGGGGCGTCCAGCTGGACGAGGTGCCCGGCGCCCTCGATCGGGTGGGTGGCCAGGCCGGGGATCAGCGCCGCCAGGGCCCGGGTGCGCTCCGGTGGAATCCAGGCGTCCTGCTCGCCCCAGGCCAGCAGCACCGGGAGATCGATCCCCGGATACAGGTCCTGGACCTCGTCGGTGTACGCCTGGTCGGCCTGCTGGATCTGGCGGTAGAACGCCGCCTGACCCTCCGCACCGGTCCACGGCTCCACCAGTCGGTCCAGGACCGGGGGCAGCAGTCCCGGTGCGCTGGCCGAACGCACGTACTCGGCCACCAGGGCCCGGTGCAGTGCCGGAGGCAGCCGCTCGAACACCTCGGCGTGCTCGCCCACCAACCGGAAGAACGGCGAACCCCACGGCGCCATCGCCACGGGGGAGACCAGGGCCAGCCGCGCGTAGGAGGCCCCGTGCAGGAGGTGCGCCCGCAGCGCCACCGCGCCGCCGAAGTCGTGCGCCACCACGCTCGGGGACTCCAGGCCCCAGTGCGCGAGGAGTTCGGTGAACACCCGCCCCTGGGCGGCCAGGGACACGTCCTGGCCCGCCCTCATCTCGGACGTCCCGTACCCCGGCATGTCCCAGAAGTACACGCGGTGGCGGGGGGCCAGCGCGGCGGCCACGTCCCGCCACACGTAGGACGAGAAGGGCGTTCCGTGCAGCAGGACCACCGGATCCCCCGCACCGACGGCGCCCCAGCGCACCGTGCCCGCGCTCGACGCGTACGTCTCCGTCGTCGCCTGGTCGCCCATGCTCGTCCCTCCGTCTTGGTCCCGTGGCCCCGGC
Organism: Nocardiopsis eucommiae; assembly: GCF_965344335.1. NCBI lineage: Bacteria > Bacillati > Actinomycetota > Actinomycetes > Streptosporangiales > Nocardiopsidaceae > Nocardiopsis > Nocardiopsis eucommiae. The sequence continues at coordinate 129 of NZ_CBDRIY010000019.1, read as the reverse complement.
CGAAGCCGCGGCGATCCTATCCGGAGGGTCGGACGGTCCGGAGCGGACGAGCTCGGGGAAAGCGGGAGGGGGGGGGGGGGGGGGGGGGGGGGGGGGGGGGGGGGGGGGGGGGGGGGGGGGGGGGGGGGG
>NZ_CBDRIY010000018.1:0-113816 GCF_965344335.1 Nocardiopsis eucommiae | reverse complement strand
CCCCCCCCCCCCCCCCCCCCCCCCCCCCCCCCCCCCCCCCCCCCCCCCCCTCCCCCCCCCCCCCCCCCCCCCCCCCCCGCCCCCCCCCCCCCCCCCCCCCCCCCCCCCGTCCGTGTTCCCCTCCGCATGTCCTAACCTCGCTGGCATGTGGCGATTCGGATGGAAACCGGGGCGGGGCCTCCAGGGCACCGACCTGGAGGCGGTGCTGGTGTCGGCCTCCTACGGAACGGACCCCCTGGTGCGCGCCGCCTGTGAGGCGGTACGCGAGGGCGACGCGGAGGCGGGCGCGACCCTGCTCGTGGAGACCAGGGAGGACCCCGAGGCCCGTACCTACCAGGCCGAGGCCCTGGGCCGGGCCGCCGTGGACCGCCCCGACGAGATCGCGGGGCTGGTCGGTGAGGGTGCCGACCCCGCCGACGCCCTGCTCTGGCTCGGCCACGCCCTGCTCGCCCGCGCCGTGACCCTGCCCTCCGGCGGGGCCGGTGCCGGTCAGGCCGACCGCAAGGCCTTCGAGGCCGCCCTGCACGAGGCTCGCGACCCCCTCCGGGAGTCCGCCCGGCTCAACCCCGACGACGCCGCCCCCTGGGCCGCGCTCCAGACCGTCGCGATGGGGCTGGGGGAGCACCCGGAGCGGGAGGAGGCCTGGACCGAGTCGGTCTCCCGGGCGCCGCACCTGTACCCGGCGCACGTGACTCGGGTCCGCTCGCTGGCCCCCTCCCGAGGAGGGTCGGCGGAGGAGATGTTCGCCGCCGCCGGGGCGGCCGCGGACACCGCGCCCGAGGGCAGCCCGCTGCCGTCCGTCCTCGCCCTGGCCCACGCCGAGTACCTGCGGGGCGAGCAGCGCCGCCTCGTCCGGGAGGGCAACAGCGCGTACATCAGCTCCATGGCGATGGGGCGCCTGCACGGAGACGCCGTCCGCGAGCTGTTCGAGCTCGCCCAGGGGTGGGCGTCGGCGGCCGTGCCGCACGTGCGGGACGTCCAGGCCCACCACCTGTTCGGCTGGGCCTTCCACCGGGCGGGAGAGGCGGACCTGGCCCGCTGGCACCTGGGCATGGTCGGCCGGTACGTCTGCGATGTGCCCTGGGCCTTCTTCGGCTCCCCGCGCACCGAGGCCGCCCTGGCCATGTCCGAGCTCGGGGTGGACCCGCGCCCCACGCCCGGGGACGACGTCACCCGGTGACCCGGGCGGGCCGGGACCGGGTCGGGCGTCCCGCCCCACGGGAGCACGGAACGGGCGTCGCACGGGGTGAGTAGGAGTACTCATGCGGTGCGGGTGGCGGCGGCACAGACTGGTGACATGACGAAGACGACCCCCGAAGCGATCTCCCCGCTCCGCGCCGCACTCCTCGGCCTCGCCGCGGGCGCGGGCGCGGCACTCCTGGCCGAGGGCCTCGGCTTCCTGGTCAGCACCCTCCTCGTCGCGGTCCAGTCCGACGAGGTGGTCGGGGCCAACATCGGCGCCGGGCTCGCCGCCGGGGCCGTGACCCTGCTCGTCGCCCCCGCCCTGGCCCTGCTCCTGCTGAGACTGACGCGCGTGCCCCGCCCCCTCGCCGTCGTCCTGTACTCCCTGCCCCTCTACCTGGTCCTGAGCGTGGCCGCCTCCAGCGGGGCCATCGTCCTGGAGACCTGGCTGTGGGACCGGTTCCCGGACCTCGCCGACCTCACCAGCCCGTGGGTGCCCTGGTACCTCCTGACCCTGGTCTCCCTCCCCCTGCCGGTCGCCCTCGCCGCGCTGCTGACCACCCGTTCCCGGGGCACCCGGGACACCGCCGGGGTCTGACCCCGTACCCGACCGGACCGAAAAGCACTGGTCGGTACCGGCCCGGTCGGAAACAATGCACGGGTGCTACTGACGATCACCACCACGGCCCAGCCGGCGACGGACCTCGGACACCTGCTGCACAAGCACCCCGACAAGGCGCAGAGCTTCGAGCAGTCCTTCGGGACGGCGCACGTCTTCTACCCCGAGGCCACCGACGAACGCTGCACGGCCGCGCTCCTCCTGGAGGTGGACCCGCGGGCGCTGCTGCGCTCGCGGACGTCGGTGAGCACCCCGGACTTCGCCCTCGCCCAGTACGTGAACGACCGCCCCTACGCCTCCTCCTCGCTGTTCACGGTGGCGCTGGGCCGGGTGCTGCGGTCCGCGATCCGGGGGACGAGCGAGCGGCGCCCCGAACTGGCCCGCACACCCCTCCCGCTGGTCCTGCACCTGCCCGCCGTGCCCTGCCGCCCCGGCCCCGAGAGGGCGCGGGCACTCTTCGAGCCCCTGGGCTGGACGGTGGAGGCCGTTCCGGTCCCGCTCGACCCCGGACTGCCCGGGTGGGGAGACTCGCACTACCTGTCGCTCACCCTGACCGGCACCCTGCGGCTGTCCGAGGCGCTGAGCCACCTGTACGTGCTGCTGCCCGCGATGGAGGGGGGCCACAAGCACTACTGGGTCGACTCCACCGAGATCGACAAGCTCCTGCGGGCGGGCGGCGCACCGGTCGACGGGGTCGTCGGAGAGGACGGCCCGGGCTGGCTGGCCGGACACCCCGAGCGCGCCTGGATCTCCCGTCGCTTCCTCGCCCGCAGGGAGAGGTACGTGCGTACCGCCCTGGCGCGCCTGGAGGAGGCCGGAGACCTCGAACCAGGGCCGGACGACGAGGACGCCACCGCCGAGGCGCCCGGCGCCGCCACGGTCCCGCGCGACCCGGCCGTCGAGGAGCGCGAGCCCTCCCTGGCCGACCAGCGCGCGGGCGCGGTCACGGCGGCCCTGGGCGCCGAACGGGCCACCAGCGTCATCGACCTCGGCTGCGGCGGGGGCAGGCTGCTGGAGCGTCTGGTCCGCGACCGCTCCCTGGAGCGCGTCACCGGTGTGGACGTCCACCTCGGCAGCCTGGAGGCCGCCCACCGCAGGCTCTGCGGGGGCTGCCACCCGGGCGGCGGCGGGCGCCACCGGCCGCTCCTCGCCGACGCCCACGAGGACCGCTCGGCGCCCGGGGCCCGCCCCGAACTGCTGCTGGGCTCCGTCGTCTACCGGGACCGGCGCTTCCGGGGCCACGACGCGGCGGTGCTCATGGAGGTCGTCGAGCACCTCGACCCCTCCCGGCTGCCCGCCATGGAACAGGTCGTCTTCGGTGACGCCGCACCCCGGGTCGTCGTGGTCACCACGCCCAACGCCGAGTACAACCGCCACTACGAGGGACTGGCCGAGGGGGAGTTCCGGCACGCCGACCACCGCTTCGAGTGGACCCGCGCCGAGTTCGCCGCCTGGACCGACCGGGTCGCCGCCGCGCACGGCTACGCCGTCCGCCGCCTCCCGGTGGGTCCCGAACACCCCGAGACCGGCGCACCGACCCAGATGGGAGTCTTCACCAAGTGAACGAGCCGAACGACGAGGGCCGCGAGCCCCGCGTGCTCGGCGTGCCCCGGATGGGGCTCGTCCTGCTGGTCGGGGTCTCCGGCTCGGGCAAGTCCACCTTCGCCGCCCGGCACTTCGAGCCCACGCAGGTGATCGGCTCCGACTTCTGCCGGGGCGTGGTCAGCGACGACGAGAACGACCAGAGCGCCACCGCCGACGCCTTCGCCCTGTTGGGCACGATCGTGGGCATCCGGCTGCGGCGCGGTCTGCTCACCGTGGTGGACGCCACCAACGTCCAGCGCCGGGCCCGTGACCAGCTCGTCCGTATCGCGAAGGACAACGACGTCCTCACCACGGCGATCGTCCTCGACGTGCCGGAGTCGGTGGCCCGCGAACGCAACCGCGCGCGCCCCGACCGCGACTTCGGGGACCACGTGATCCGCCGCCAGCGCCGCGACCTCAGGGAGGGCCTCAAGCGGATGTCCCGTGAGGGGATCCGGCGGACGTACGTGCTCAAGGGGCAGGAGGAGATCGACGCCGTCCGGATCGAGCTGGAGCGCCCCTGGCCGGAGCGGACCGAGCTCACCGGCCCCTTCGACATCGTCGGTGACGTCCACGGCTGCCGCTCCGAACTGGAGAGTCTGCTGGCGGAGCTCGGCTACGCGCTGCGCCGCGACGACCGGGGCCGACCGGTCGGCGCCCGGCACCCCGACGGCCGCACGGCGGTGTTCGTCGGTGACCTCGTGGACCGGGGCCCCGACAGCCCCGGCGTCCTGCGCCTGGTCATGGGAATGGTCGCCGACGGCGACGCCCTCTGCGTGCCCGGCAACCACGAGAACAAGCTGGTCCGCTACCTCAGGACGGGCAAGGGCCGCCTCACCCACGGCCTGGCCGAGACCGTGGAGCAGCTGGGCCGCGAGAGCGAGGAGTTCCGCAAGGAGGTCCTGGAGTTCTGCGACGGCCTGGTCAGCCACCTGGTGCTGGACGGCGGCGACCTGGTGGTCGCGCACGCCGGACTCAAGGAGGAGTACCACAACCGCGCCTCGGGCCGGGTGCGCTCCTTCGCGCTGTACGGCGAGACCACCGGCGAGACCGACGAGTTCGGCCTGCCGATCCGTCTGCCCTGGGCCCGCGACTACCGGGGCCGGGCCACTGTGGTCTACGGTCACGTGCCCACGCACAGGGCCGAGTGGGTCAACCGCACCCTCTGCCTGGACACCGGCTGCGTGTTCGGCGGCAGGCTCACCGCGCTGCGCTACCCCGAGCGGGAGATCGTTGACGTGGACGCCGAGCGTACCTGGTACGCACCCGTGCGGCCCCTGGTGGAGTCCCCGCCCGAGCCCGTCGAGCGCGGCAGCGGCCAGGTCATCGACATCGGGGACGTCGGCGCGAGCGACTCCCACGCCGGGCTCTCCGTCGAGACCGGGTTCGGCACCGTGCGCGCCTCACCCGAGAGCACCATGGCCGCACTGGAGGTCATGAGCCGGTTCTCGGTGGACCCCCGCTGGCTGGTGTACCTGCCGCCGACCATGGCTCCGGCGCCGACCGCCGCCGACCCCGAGCTGCTGGAGCACCCGGACGAGGCCTTCACCGCCTATCTGGGCTCCGGTATCGGTGAGGTGGTCTGCCAGGAGAAGCACATGGGCTCGCGGGCGGTGGCGGTGCTGTGCCGCGACCAGGCCGCGGCCGCGCGCCGCTTCGTCCCGGGTGAACTCGGTACCGTGTACACCCGCACCGGGCGCCCCTTCTTCCGGGACCCCGAGGTCCAGGGCGGGGTGGTGGACCGACTGCGTCGGGCGGTGACCGAGGCCGGGCTCTGGGACCGGCTCGGTACCGACTGGCTGGCCCTGGACGGCGAGATGCTGCCCTGGTCCGCCAAGGCGCACACCCTCATCCGGGAGCAGTACGCCTCCGTGGGGGCCGCCGCTCGGGCCTCCCTGCCCGCCGCCTCCGCCGCCCTCACGGCGGCGACGGCCCGGGGCGTGGACGTCGCCGGGCTCGCCGCGACCATCGACCGCCGCACCGAGCAGACCGAGGCGTTCAGCGAGGTCTACCGCCGCCACACCTGGGACACCGAGGGCGCGGACGGGCTGCGCTACGCCCCCTTCGCGCTCCTGGCCACTGAGGGGAAGGAGTACGGCGACGCCGACCACCTCTGGCACATGGGCGTGGCCGAGCAGCTCGCCGGGGACGGAGGGATGGTCCGGGCCACCCGCTACCGGGTCGTGGACACCACCGACCCGGCCTCCCGCGCGGCGGCCGCCGCCTGGTGGCGCGAGATGGTCGACCACGGTGGCGAGGGCATGGTGGTCAAGCCCCTGCTCGGCCCCCGCGCGAAGGGCCGCAAGGGGCTCGCTCAGCCGGGCCTGAAGGTACGTGGCCCCGAGTACCTGCGGATCGTCTACGGGGCCGACTACACCGACCCGGGGCGGATCGCGGTGCTGAAGGACCGCGGGCTCGGCCGCAAGAACGGGCTGGCCATGCGCGAGCACAAGCTCGGGCTGGAGGCACTGACCCGCCTGGCCGCAGGTGAACCGCTATGGCGGGTGCACCAACCGGTCTTCGCGGTGCTCGCCCTGGAGACCGAGCCGGTCGACCCTCGGCTGTAGCCGGGGCGGCAGCCGGGCCGAGCCGGTCGAGGACGCGGGGCGCGCGGGAAAACCCCTTGCGCGCCCCGCGTCCGTGTCCGCATGCTTTCCCTGATCAGAACCGACGACAGAGAGGCCGGCGGCATGCGGCGATCCCACGGAAGCTCCGAGACCACCATCCGGATCGAACCACTCCTGGGAACCGCACGTGACCACCCTGAACATCGGCATCCTCGCGCACGTCGACGCGGGTAAGACCAGCCTCACCGAGCGCCTGCTCTTCGACGCCGGTGCCACCGACCGGCTCGGCGGCGTCGACACCGGCGACACCCAGACCGACACCGGCCGGATCGAACGTGAACGCGGCATCACCGTGCGCACCGCCGTGGCGTCCTTCCGGGCCGGCCCCGTCCAGGTCAACCTGATCGACACCCCCGGCCACACCGACTTCGTCGCGGAGGTCGAACGCGCCCTCGCCGTGCTCGACGGCGCCGTCCTGGTGTTGTCCGCCGTGGAGGGCGTGCAACCCCACACCCGCATGCTCATGCGGGTGCTGCGCCAGATGCGCCTGCCGGTGCTGCTGTTCGTCAACAAGATCGACCGGGGCGCCGCCGCGCCCGGGCGCGTGTTCGAGGAGATCCGGCACCGCCTCACCGACCGCGCCCTCGCCCTGGACTCCGTCACGGACGCGGGATCCGCCCGCGCGCGGGTGCGCGCCCACGATCCGGACGACCCCGGACACGCCGCCCGCACGGCGGAGTTCCTCGCCGAACACGACGACGCGCTCCTGGCCGCCGTGGTCGAGGACCGGCCGCTCCCGGGCCCCGCCGCCCTGCGCGCCACCCTGCGCTCCCAGGTCCTGCGCGGCCTCGCGCACCCGGTGCTGTCGGGTTCCGCGATCACCGGGGAGGGGGTCCCCAAGCTCACGTCGGCCCTCACGGACCTGCTGCCCGCCCACCCCGGGCCCGACCTCGTCGGAGGCGACTGCCACGGCACCGCGCGGGAGGACGCCGCCGAGGAGCCCAGGGGCACCGTGTTCGCGATCGAGCGCTCACCGACCGGCGAGAAGACCGGCTACCTGCGGCTGTACGAAGGAGCCCTGCGCGCTCGGGACCGGGTGAGGTTCGAGCGCGCCGATCCCGCCGACGGGGCACCGCACGAGGGACGCCTCACACGGCTGGAGGTGGTCGGGTCCGAGGGCGAGCGGGACCGGCCCCTCACCGCCGGTGGAATCGGCCGGATCCGGGGCCTGCCCGGGTTGCGGGTCGGTGACCGGATCGGTCGGCCCACCCCGCCCCGCCCCTGGCCCGGCCGGCGCTGGAGTCGGTGGTCCGGCCGGTCCGTCCGGAGGACGCGAACCGACTCCACTCGGCCCTGGCCGCGCTCTCGGACCAGGACCCCCTGATCCGGCTGCGCACGGTGCCGGGGGAGGGGCTGTCCGTCCTGCTCCACGGCGAGGTGCAGAAGGAGGTCGTGGCCGCCACCCTGTCCGAGGACTTCCGGGTCGAGGCGGTCTTCGCGCCCAGCGACGTGGTGCACACCGAACGCCCGTGCGGCTCCGGCACCGCGGTCGAACCGGTCGACCTCGCCCGGGAGATCGGTGGCCCGGTCACCGTCGGGCTGCGTGTGGAACCGGGCGAGGACGGCTGCGGTGTGGTGTTCCGGCGTGAGACGGAACTGGGGGCGCTGCTGCCCGCCTACGACCGGGCGGTGGAGGACGCCGTGCGCGGCGCCCTCGGGCAGGGGCTCCACGGGTGGCCGGTGACCGACTGCGTGGTGACGCTGGTGCGGAGCGGCTACGTCGCCCCGCTCACGGAGGCGGCCCACTTCCGTCACCTGGTGCCGATGGTGACCCTGCGGGCCCTGGAACGCGCGGGGAGCCGCGTGTTCGCTCCGGTGCACGCGTTCGAGCTGTCGGTGCCCGCCACCGAGCTCAGCGCCGTGCTCTCCCTGCTCGGCGGGCACGGGGCCCGGGTCCGGGAGACCGAGGCCGAGGGGGACACCTGGCGGGTGACCGGCGAGGTCGGGGCGGGTGAAGCCCACACCGTCGGCGCGGCGCTCGCGGGGGCCACCCGGGGCGAGGGCGCCTGGGTGAGCCGACCGGCGGGTGACCGGCCGGTCCGGGGGCGGCCCCCGCGCCGGAACCGCACCGACGGCAACCCGCTGGACCCCGACGCGTACCTGGTGCACCTGGGCAACGCGGGCCGCGCCGGGACCGGCGGGTAGACCGCGCCGCCCACGGCCGTGGACCGGACCAGTGGGGCGAGGGCGGCCCGGACCTTGGAGGATCACACCGGGGTCCGGGCCGCCGATCATGGTGGGATCACAACAATCGGACACCGGGACGCCTTCATTTCACGCGCACTCCTTCAAGCGGACACCCGTGACGGCGATGATGTGGCCGCACAGATCCCCCGATCCCCGCAGAAACCGGAGCAGGCGTGTCCCCAACCCCCTCCAGAGCCACGGTCCCGGTCCGCCGGAGAACCCTCGCCTCCGCCGCCGCGCTCGCGGCCGCCGCCCTGGGCGCCAGCCTCGTGGCCCCGCTGCCCGCCCTCGCCGCCGCCGACACCCCCGTGATCAGCGAGGTCTACGGTGGTGGCGGCAACAGCGGCGCGCAGCTGCGCCACGACTTCGTCGAGCTGGGCAACCCCACCGCCGCCGACGTCGACCTCACCGGGTGGAGCGTGCAGTACCTGCCCGCGCGCCCCGGCCCGAACACCCGGGTCCAGGTGACCCCGCTCAGCGGCGCCGTCGCCGCAGGTGAGCACCACCTCATCCGCCAGGCGGCGGGCACGGGCGGCACCACCGACCTCCCCACCCCCGACGACACCGGCAACACCAACATGTCGGCCTCCGCCGGGGCCGTGCTCCTGGTGGAGGGCACCGACCCCGTCGAGTGCCGCACCGCCGTCACCTGCGCCGAGGACGGCACGATCGTCGACGTCGTCGGGTACGGCGACGCCGTGGTCCACGCCGGGGCACCCGCGCCCGGGACCGGCAACACCACCTCCGCCTCCCGGGACGGGGCGTTCACCCACTCCGGGAACAACTCCGCCGACTTCACCGTGGGCGAGCCGACCCCCACCAACAGTGCGGGCGAGACGGTCGAGGGCCCCGGCGGGGGAGAGCCCGAGGAGCCGGTCGAGCCCGGTGACCTGCGCATCCACGACGTCCAGGGCACCACCCGCACCTCCCCGTACGCCGGGGAGCAGGTGACCGGCCTGCCCGGCGTGGTCACCGCCGTCAACGCCTTCGGCAGCGCCCGCGGCTTCTGGTTCCAGGACACCGAGGGCGACGGCGACCCGCGCACCAGTGAGGCCCTCTTCGTCCTCACCGGATCCACCACCCCCGACGTCGCGGTCGGTGACGAGGTCCTGGCCGCCGGACAGGTGGGCGAGTACCGCCCCCAGGCGGGCGCACAGACCACGACCCAGCTGGAGAAGGCCCGCTGGACCACGCTCTCCCGGGGCAACGACCTGCCCGAGGCGGTCCTGCTCGACGCCGACACGATCCCCGAGGCCCTCGCCCCCGACCACGGCGGCGACGTCACCGAGCTCGAACTCCGGCCCGACGAGTACGCCCTGGACTTCTGGGCCGCCCACGAGCACATGACCGTCCGGGTGGAGGACGCCCCCGTCGTCGGGGCCACCGACGGCTACCACGCCCTGTGGGTGACCACCCGGCCCGACCGGAACCCCACCCCCAACGGCGGCGTGCACTACGGCTCCTACGACGACCCCAACACCGGCCGCGTGAAGATCGAGTCGCTGCTCGACCGCGACGTGCGCCCCTTCCCGAAGGCCGACGTCGGTGACACCCTCGCGGGCGTCACCGAGGGCCCCGTCTCCTACAGCCGGTTCGGTGGCTACCTGATCCGCGCCACCAGCCTGGGCGAGCACGTCCCCGGCGACCTGGAGCGCGTCCCGGTCCGCGACACCGCGCGGCACGAGATCGGCGTGGCCACCTACAACGTCGAGAACCTCGGCGGCGCGGACGACCAGGCCGACTTCGACGCCCTCGCGGAGGGGTTCGTGAGCTACCTGGGCTCGCCGGACATCGTCGGACTGGAGGAGATCCAGGACAACAGCAGTGAGACCGACGACGGCGTCGTGGCCGCCGACGTCACCCTGGACCGCCTGGTCGACGCCATCGCGGCGGCGGGCGGTCCCGCCTATGAGTGGCGGGAGATCAGCCCCGAGGACAAGAAGGACGGCGGAGTGCCCGGCGGGAACATCCGCAACGCCTTCCTCTTCGACCCCGCCAGGGTCCAGTTCGTGGACGTCGAGGGCGGCGACGCCACCACCCCCGTGGAGGTGGTGGAGGGCGAGCGCGGCGTCGGCCTGTCCGTCTCCCCGGGCCGGATCGCGCCGACGGACGAGGCCTGGAACTCCAGCCGCAAGCCCCTGGTCGGCCACTTCCGCGCGCTCAACCGCGACGTGTACGTGGTCACCAACCACTTCAACGCCAAGGGCGGCGACGAATCCCTGCACGGCGTCAACCAGCCGCCCCGCCGGACCAGCGAGACCCAGCGCCACCGGCAGGCCACCCTGGTCCGCGAGTTCGCCGACGACCTCCTCGCCGCCGACCCCGACGCCAACCTCGTGGTGATGGGCGACCTGAACGACTTCCAGTTCTCGACCACCCTGGACATCCTCACCGGCGACGGCACGCTCACCAACCCCATGGTGGACCTGCTGGGCGAGGGCGAGGGCTACAACTACGTCTTCGACGGCAACTCCCAGGCCCTCGACCACATCCTGGTCAACGGTGCCCTGGCCGGACGGGTCGACTACGAGATCGCCCGGATCAACTCCGAGTTCCACGACCAGGTCAGCGACCACGACCCGCAGGTCCTGCGGATCGACACCCGGCGCAGCACCTCTCCGGGCCGGAGGTGACCACCCCCTGACACGACGGGGCGGGCACCGGAGACGGTGCCCGCCCCCTTGCACCCGGGGTGGTCCGACACGTCGCGAGGGTCCTCCCGCCCGGTCGCACCGCGCCCCTATCCTGGGAGGGTCCGCACCGCCCACCCCAGGGAAGCGATGATGAACGTACTGCTCACCGGTGGCGCCGGGTACATCGGCACCCACACCGCGGTCGCACTCCTCGAAGCCGGGCACGGTGTCGTGGTCGTCGACTCCCTCGTGAACAGCCACGAGGAGGCCGTCCGCCGGGTCGAGCGGATCACGGGCCGCACGGTCGCCTTCCACCGGGTGGACTGCACCGACCCCGGGGCCATGCGCGCGGTGTTCGCGGAGCACGAGATCGACGCCGTCATCCACCTGGCCGGGTTCAAGGCGGTGGGCGAGTCCGTCGAGCAACCCCTGCGCTACTACCGCAACAACCTCGACGCCCTGCTGACCCTCTGCGAGGTCATGGACGAGGCCGGGGTGCGCGACCTCGTCCTCAGCTCCTCCGCCACGGTCTACGGCGACCCCCGGCGCGTACCCATCCCGGAGGACGCCGAGCTGTCGACCACCAACCCCTACGGCAACACCAAGCTGTTCGCGGAGCGCGTCCTCGACGACCTCGCCACCGCGGACCGGCGGTGGCGGATCATCTCCCTGCGCTACTTCAACCCGATCGGCGCCCACCCCAGCGGCCTGATCGGTGAGGACCCCCAAGGCGTCCCGAACAACCTCTTCCCGTACATCGCCCAGGTCGCCGCCGGCCGCCGTGAGCGGCTCCACGTGTACGGGGACGACTACGACACCCCGGACGGCACCGGAGTGCGCGACTACCTGCACGTGGTGGACCTGGCCGGGGGCCACCTGGCCGCCGTGGACCACCTCGCCGACGCACCGGGCCACCGCGTCTACAACCTCGGCACCGGCCAGGGCACCTCGGTCATGGAGAGCCTGCGCGCCTTCGAGCGCGCCACCGGGTCGCCGGTCCCGTACGCGGTCACCGCGCGGCGCCCCGGCGACATCGCCGTCTGCTACGCCGACCCCTCGGCCGCCTCCCGTGACCTGGGCTGGAAGGCGGAGCTGACCGTGGACGACGCCTGCCGCGACACCTGGCGCTGGCAGTCCGCCAACCCCGGAGGGTTCGCGGGCTGAGCCGCGCCGGACACCTGGTCCGGACACCCGGTCCGCGTGCGGGGAGGCACACCTTTCGTTGCGTCCCGACCGTGGTGAACGGCCTAGACTGGACGGACATCCACATTTTTCTGCGGAAGGTCCTCCGTCGTGTCCGTTGGTGCTGACAGCACGTTCGACACCGTCCTCGTCGTCGACTTCGGTGCGCAGTACGCGCAGCTGATCGCCCGACGGGTCCGGGAATGCCACGTGCACAGCGAGATCGTGCCCTCGACCATGCCGGTCGAGGAGATGCTCGCCAAGAAACCCAAGGCCATCATCCTCTCGGGTGGCCCCTCCTCGGTGTACGCCGAGGGCGCCCCGAGCGTGGGGGCCGAGCTGTTCGAGACCGGGGTCCCGACCTTCGGTATCTGCTACGGCTTCCAGGCCATGACCCGCGCCCTGGGCGGGGTCGTGGACCGCACCGACCTGAGCGAGTTCGGCCGCACCGCGCTGACCGCCAGCGCCGACTCCGTGCTGTTCGAGGGCCTGCCCGAGGACCTGAGCGTGTGGATGTCGCACGGCGACTCCGTGGTCCAGGCCCCGGCCGGGTTCAAGAGCACCGCCAGCACCGCCGGTGCCCCGGTGGCCGCCTTCGAGGACACCGAGCGCCGCCTGTTCGGCGTCCAGTTCCACCCCGAGGTCATGCACACCGAGCACGGCCAGGACCTGATGCGCCGCTTCCTCTACGAGGGTGCGGGCTGCCGCCCCACCTGGACGATGGTGAACATCGTCGAGGAGCAGCTGGAGCGCATCCGCGAGCAGATCGGCGACAAGCGCGTGATCTGCGCGCTCAGCGGCGGGGTCGACTCCGCCGTGGCCGGAGCCCTGGTGCAGCGCGCCGTGGGCGACCAGCTCACCTGCGTGTTCGTGGACCACGGCCTCCTCCGCAAGGGTGAGGCCGACCAGGTCGAGAAGGACTTCGTCGCGATCACGGGCGCCAAGCTCAAGGTGGTCGACGCCGAGGAGCAGTTCCTGTCGGAGCTGGCCGGGGTGACCGACCCCGAGGAGAAGCGCAAGATCATCGGCCGCGAGTTCATCCGCGTCTTCGAGCAGGCGGCCCGCGAGGTCGTCGCGGAGAGCGGTGAGGACGGCGCCGAGGTCGAGTTCCTGGTCCAGGGCACCCTGTACCCGGACGTCGTGGAGTCCGGCGGCGGTACCGGCACCGCGAACATCAAGTCGCACCACAACGTGGGCGGCCTGCCCGACGACCTCCAGTTCACGCTGGTGGAGCCGCTGCGCGAGCTGTTCAAGGACGAGGTCCGCAAGGTCGGTGAGGAGCTGGGCCTGCCGCCCGAGATGGTGTGGCGCCAGCCCTTCCCCGGCCCCGGACTGGGCATCCGGATCATCGGTGAGGTGAACCGCGAGCGCCTGGAGATCCTGCGCGAGGCCGACGCGATCGCCCGCGAGGAGCTCTCCCGCGCCGGGCTGGACCGCGACATCTGGCAGTGCCCCGTCGTGCTGCTGGCCGACGTCCGCTCGGTGGGCGTCCAGGGTGACGGCCGCACCTACGGCCACCCCGTGGTCCTGCGCCCGGTGAGCAGCGAGGACGCGATGACCGCCGACTGGTCGCGCGTGCCCTACGACGTACTCGCCCGCATCTCCAACCGCATCACCAACGAGGTGCGCGAGATCAACCGGGTGACGCTGGACGTGACCAGCAAGCCTCCGGGCACCATCGAGTGGGAGTAGCCGCGCGGCGCTCCCCCTGACGTGATCGGGCCCGGCACACGGTGTGTGCCGGGCCCGACCCGTCTCAGCGGCCCCGTGGTCCGGGGGCTCCGCGTCAGTCCTGGGTGACGAACACGTTGATCGCCGTGTCGTCGGCGTCCTCGGAGTGGGTGAGGACCAGCATGGAGGGCTCCTCGCCCGACCTCACGCTGAACACCAGGTCACCGCTGGCCTCCTCGCCCGGGGCGACCGGTTCCCAGAGGGTGCCCTTCTTCTCCTCGGACGTGGGGGTGTCGGCGGTGATCCAACGGTTGCTGTCGGTGACCAGTCGCTGCTCGGCCGAGCTGAACACGATCTCGTCGCCGCCGAGGTTCTCCAACGCCAGGTCGGCCACGCAGTACACCCCGCCCTCGATGCTCGACCGTCCCGGGATGGCGTCCAGGCAGCGCACCTCGACGCTGTACCGGACCCTGCCGTCATCGGACACCGCGTTCCCGTCGGTGTTGGTGGGCTCGGGCATCTCCGGGTCCATGTTGCCGAGGCCGTCGTCGGGCACGTTCGGATCCGGGGCGGGATCCTCCCGTCCCTGGTTGGCGGGCGGGGTGCTCTGGTCGCTTCCGCCGGACCCGGGCCGGTTGAGGACGAGGACGGTCACGACCACCAGCAGCACGGCCAGCGCGATACCGCCCGCGAGCAGGCCCCAGAACAGGCCGCCCCTCCTGCTGGGGGTGGCGGGCCGGTGCGGGGGCGGCGGCACCGGCGGCACGTACGGCTGGGGGCCCCGCTGCTGCTGCTCGGCCGGGGCCGGAACCATCGGGATGGGCCCGGTGGCGGCCGGGTGCTGCGCCGGGGGCGGTCCCGCCGGGGCGGGGCGCTGCTGCTGGCCGTGGGTGACCGGGTGCGGCCCCGCAGGGTGACCGGCGACGGGGTGGCCCGGCGGCGGGACGTGCTGCGACCGGGTGTAGTTGCCGGTCTGGTGCGCGGGCGGCGGCATCTGCGGCGGCGGCTGCTGGTAGTGGCCGGGCGCAGGATGGCGCATGCCCGTCATGGTCTGGTGCGCGGGGTGCGGCATCCCCGGCGGCATCGGGGGCAGGTTGGGCCGCCACGACTGGTGCAGGGCGTGCGAGACCATGTCGTTGGGGTTGCTGGTGTCCTCGCCGCCCGCGAGCTCCAGAAGCAGGTCCTGGGCGGTGGGGCGGCGGCCGGGCTCCTTGGCCAGGGCGCGGGTCACCAGGCGGTCCAGCGGACTGTCCAGGTTGCCGATCTGCGGCTCGGCGAAGAGCACCCGCTTGCCCAGCGTCATGGCGTCGCCGTTGCCGAAGGGGTGCGTGCCGTTGCCCGCGAACGCCACCAGACAGCCCCAGGCGAAGATGTCCGCCGAGGTGGTGACCTTCTCCTCCAGCAACTGCTCGGGCGCCATCCAGCCGGGGCTGCCCATGACGATGCCGGTCTGGGTGTGGTTGGTCGCGGTGTTCATCGCCCGCGCGATGCCGAAGTCGATCACCCGGGGGCCGGAGAGCGACAGCAGGACGTTGGCGGGCTTGAGGTCACGGTGGACCAGCCCGGTGCGGTGGATCGCGGCGAGCGCGGCGGCCACGCCGAGGGCGAAGCCGTGCAGCGTGGAGGAGTCCAGCGGCCCGTGCTCGGCGATGTGCTCGGCCAGGGCCGTGCCCGCGATGTACTCGGTCACCATGTAGGGACGGTTCTCGAACGTCCCGTGGTCGAGCACCTTGGCGGTGCAGAAGGAGGCGACCTTGCGGGCGTTCTCCATCTCGTCGCGAAAGCGCGCCCGGGTCTGCTCGTCGAAGGCGAGCTCCGGACGGATGACCTTGATGGCTACCTGGTTGTTCTTCTCCGGCGTACTGCCCAGGTAGACGGTGCCCATGCCGCCACTGCCCAGCTTCCCGGACAGCACGTAGGGACCGATGGTGGCCGGATCTCCGGCGGCCAGCGGTTCCAGGTTCTTCGGGAGCCCATCCGACGGCAAGCGACCCTCCCCGACGGTGTCCAAACCCCGCCTTGCCCCAAGGTAGCGGGGTTTGTGCCCTGATTCCCACTCACGGACCGGATCGGGTCGTTCGGGGGTCGGGCGGTAGCTGACATGACAGTGGTGACGAACCCTGGATCAAGGGGACCCGCCCTCCCGGGCGCGGAGGTCCGCGCCGGTGGGAGGCGGTGAACACGGCGCGCCCCGTGGAGGGGTCTGTGTTCACGCAAGGTGGGGGTTCCTTTACGATTGGGGACTCGTGACCGTTGATACCACCGTAACCGTGCGGGTCCCCGCGAAGGTGAACCTCCAGTTGGCGGTGGGGCCCAGACGCGAGGACGGTTTCCACGCCCTCGTGAACGTGTTCCACGCCGTCTCGCTGTTCGATGAGGTTACCGTCAAGGCGGCGTCGCCGCGTCGGCCGCGTGCCCTCACCGCGTTGACCGCCACCGGGCGGTCCGAGTCCCACCTGGCCAGGGTGCCGCTGGACGAGGGCAACCTCGCGGCGCGCGCCGCCCTCCTGCTGGCCGAGGAGACGGGCGCGGGCTTCCCCGTGGACATCCACCTCGACAAGCGCATCCCGGTGGCGGGCGGCATGGCCGGGGGCAGCGCGGACGCCGCCGCCGCGCTGGTGGCCTGCGACCGCCTATGGGGCTGTGACCTGTCTCGGGAGCGGCTCCTCGACCTCGCCGCCCGGCTCGGCAGCGACGTGGCCTTCGGGCTGGTGGGTGACACGGCGGTGGGGACCGGTCGCGGTGAGCTCCTCGAACCGATGGTCAGCCCCGGGCGGTACCGGTGGGTGTTCGCCCTCTCCCCGCGCGGCCTGTCCACCGCCGACGTGTTCGGTGAGTACGACCGGCTGCGCCCCGACGCCCCGGAACCGCGTCTGGACACCGCCCTGGAGAAGGCACTGGCCAGCGGCGACGCGGTGGCCCTGGGCGCCTCCCTCAGCAACGACCTCCAGCCAGCGGCGCTCTCGCTGCTGCCCGAGCTGCGGCGCACCCTGGACGCGGGCCGCGGTGCCGGGGCGCTCGGTGCCCTGGTGTCCGGATCCGGGCCCACGTGCGCGTTCCTGGTCGGGGGCGGGGCAGAGGACCCGGGCGCGGTCGCGGAGCGGGAGGCCGGAGTGGTGGCCGCGCTGCGCGCCACCGGCCTGTGCGAGCAGGTCATCGCGGCCGACGGCGACGTCCCGGGAACCACCATCGTGTGACGTATATCACGTCATTTTGTGTCCGGATTCTGGGCGTCCTCGCCGTTGACCTCAACCATGGTTGAGGAAGAACACTGGTGACATGACGACGCCAGCCACCTTCTCCAGGTACGCCGACCTCCCCGCGCTGATCGGGCTCATGGAGGGTGACGAGAAGCACAACGCCGCCGCTCACTCCACCCTCGACGTTCTCTGGGTCCTCTACGACCGGGTCCTCGCCGTCTCCCCGGAGACCGCCGAGGACCCGGCGCGGGACCGCTTCCTCCTCTCCAAGGGCCACGGTCCGGCCGCCTTCTACGCCGTCCTCGCTGCCAAGGGCTTCCTCGACGTGCCCACCCTGCGCGGTTGGACCGCCTTCGACTCTCCGCTCGGCCACCACCCCGACCGCGTCCTGGTGCCCGGAGCGGAGATCGGCAGCGGTTCTCTCGGCCACGGCCTGCCGCTGGGTCTGGGCACCGCCCTCGGGCTGCGGGCCCAGGGGACACGCCGCGCGGACGGCACCGCACCCCGCGTGGTGGTGCTGGTCGGAGACGGCGAACTCGACGAGGGCAGCAACCACGAGGCCATCGCGGCCGCCGCGCGCCTGGGCGCCGACAACCTCACCGTCGTGGTGATCGACAACGCCTCCGCCACCCACGGCTGGCCCGGCGGTGTCGGACGCCGGTTCGAGGTGGAGGGCTGGGAGCCCCGCGAGGTCGGCGGCCGCGACCACGACGCCCTCCAGGACGCCTTCACCCGCCCGACCTCCGGACGGCCGCTGGCCGTCGTCGCCCGCGTCCGCAACGGAAACTGAAAGCGAGCCCGGTCATGCGTGACACCTTCGCCGCCGCCACCCACGAGGCACTCGACCGCGACCCCCGGACCGCGCTGGTCCTCGCCGCCATCTCCGCGGGCATGTTCCGCCGCGCCGCCGCCCGACACCCGGGCCGGGTGATCGACCTCGGCATCCGCGAACAGGCGATGATCGGCGTCGCCGGGGGCCTGGCCCTCACCGGCATGCGCCCCATCGTGCACAGCTACACGCCGTTCCTGGTCGAGCGGCCCTTCGAGCAGATCAAGATCTCCCTCGGCCACCAGGACGTGGGCGCGATCCTGGTGAGCATCGGCGCCTCCCACGACACCTCGGCCGAGGGGCGCACCCACCAGGCACCCGAGGACGTGGCGCTCCTGGACACTCTGCCCGGCTGGACCGTGCACGTGCCCGGCCACCCCGACGAGGTGCGGACCCTGATGGAGAGGGCGGTGCCCGGGGACGACCTCGTGTACCTGCGGCTGTCCACCCACACCAACAGGGCGGCCCTGCCCGTCGGTCCGCGCCTCAACGTGCTGCGCACCGGTTCGTCCCGCTCCGCCGGGGTGGTGGTGGCGGTCGGACCCATGCTGGACCGGGTGCTGGAGGCCACGGCGGGCCTCGACGTCACCGTCGCCCACACCTCCACCGTCCGGCCCTTCGACCACGAGGGGCTCAGCGCGCTCGCCGGGGCGGCGGGCAACGCCGACGTGCTGATCGTGGAGCCCTACCTCAAGGGCACCTCCGCCCACGAGGTGGCCGAGGCCCTGGCCGACCGGCGCCACCGCCAGGCGTCCCTGGGGGTGTCCCGCCGCGCCGAGGTCCGCGCCTACGGCACCGCCGCCGACCACGACCGGCTCCACGGCCTGGACGTCGAGGGGATCGCCAAGTCCGCCCGGGACTTCTTCCTGGTGTAGCGAACCCGCCCGGGGCCTCGCGTGGTGCGGCCCCGGGCGACCCCTCCTAACAGGCGTACGTTCTGCCGTCCGCCGCCTTGCCCCAGTTACAGCTGCTCAGCGTGCCCGCGGCCTTGTTGTCGTCCTTGCTGCCGGGCTTCTTCAACCGGAGGTCGGGGTTGCGGCCGCTTCCGTCGTTGGGCAGTACGTGGCGCGCGTAGCCCCGGTACACGTGGTGCGTGCCCTTCGCGTCCCGGTGGTTCGTTCCGGAGCCGGTGTGCACGTGGACGACGGCCCCCGCCGGGAGGTTGTACGAGGGCAGCGCCCGGCCGTAGGTGTTCGAGGTGATGTCCGGGACGTGGCCCCGGAGGTTGACGGTCTTCTTCGACACGTTCTTCACGACGAAGTACTCGCCGTTGAGATTGGTCTGCTTGTTGTTCTTCACGTCGGCCCCGGCGGCGTTGGGCCGCACGTGGGTGATCATCAGGGCGCCCGTGGTGGACGCGGCGTGCGCCGGGACGGGCACGAGGAACGCGGTGAGGAGTACGGCCGCGACGGCGGCACGGACGGAGCGCATGGGCTCCCCTTTCGGTTCACGCCGTCCTGCGATGCGGGCCTCCGGGGGGTGGCGCGCAAGCGGGGGTGCCGAGGACAGGGCAGAAGATTAGCCTGTCCGCGCCGAGGACGGGGCCGAAAGGAACCGATACGCGAAAAGTGTCGTCCCCGGCGGTCAGCCGGTCCGTTCACCGTCGCGGGGGCAGCACAATGGAAGGTGATGACGAATCTGGTCAACCTTCAGGACGTGTCCCTGGCCTACGGGCCGCTCGTACTCCTCGACAAGGTGTCCCTTGGCGTGGACGAGGGCGAACGCATCGGCGTGGTCGGCCGCAACGGCGGTGGCAAGTCCACGATGATCTCCGTGCTCGCGGGGCGGACCGAGCCCGACTCCGGCCGGGTCGTGCACAACCGCGGGCTGCGGGTCGGCTTCCTGCACCAGCGGGACGACTTCCCCGACAGCACCGTCGGTGAGTTCGTGCTGGGCGGACGGGCCGAGCACGAGTGGGCGGGGGACGCGCGCATCCGCGACATCCTCCGGGGCCTGCTCGGCGGCTGGGACCTCGACGTGCCCATGTCCGGGCTGTCCGGCGGCGAGCGCCGCCGCTCCGGGCTGGCGCGGCTGCTGGTGGACGACCACGACCTCGTCATCCTGGACGAGCCCACCAACCACCTCGACATCGAGGGCATCGCGTGGCTGGCCGAGCACCTGCGCGGCCGTCCGGAGTCCCTCGTGGTCGTCACCCACGACCGGTGGTTCCTGGACGCCGTGACCACCCGCACCTGGGAGGTCGGGCGCGGCACCGTCGAGAGGTACGAGGGCGGGTACGCGGCCTACGTGCTGGCCAAGGCCGAGCGCGACCGCCAGGCCGCGGCCGAGGAGGACCGCCGCCAGAACCTCATGCGCAAGGAACTGGCCTGGCTGCGCAGGGGAGCGCCCGCGCGCACCTCCAAGCCCAAGTTCCGCATCGAGGCGGCCAACCAGCTCATCGCGAACGAGCCGCCGGTGCGCGACTCCGTGGAGCTGGTCCGCTTCGCCAGCTCACGGCTGGGCAAGACCGTCATCGACCTCAAGAAGGTCTCGGTCGCCATCCCCGACCGCACGCTCCTGGACGAGCTCACCTGGCAGCTGGGCCCCGGCGACCGGGTCGGGCTGGTCGGCGTGAACGGCGCGGGCAAGTCCACCCTCCTCAAGATCCTCGCGGAGGAGCGGGAGCCCGACTCCGGCACCGTGCGCACCGGCCGGACCGTCAAGCTGGCGCACCTGTCCCAGAACGTCGCGGAACTCGACCCCACCGCCCGGCCCCTCCAGGCCGTCATGGACGTGCGCGAGCACATCACCATCGGCAAGCGCGACTACACCGCCAGCCAGATGCTGGAGAAGTTCGGCTTCCGGGGCGAGCGCCAGTGGACGCCGATCGGTGACCTGTCCGGCGGCGAGAAGCGTCGGCTCCAGCTGCTGCGGCTGCTCATGGACGAGCCCAACGTGCTGCTGCTGGACGAGCCCACCAACGACCTCGACATCGAGACCCTGACCGAGCTGGAGGACCTCCTCGACGGATGGCCGGGCTCCCTCGTGCTGGTCAGCCACGACCGGTACTTCCTGGAGCGGATCACCGACCGGGTGCTCGCCCTGATGGGCGACGGCGGCCTGGCGTTCCTGCCCGGAGGGGTGGACGAGTACCTGGAGCGCCGGGAGGCCAGCGCCGGCGAGGTCACCGTGCCGCTGGGCGCCTCCGAGACCGCCGTCCAGGAGCCCGCGGCCGCCCCGGCCGTGTCCCAGGCCGAGCGCCGCGCCGCCCAGAAGGAGATGCAGCGCGTCGAGCGGCGGATGGACAAGATCGCCAAGCGCGAGGAACAGCTCCACGAGCAGATGGCCGCCGCCGCCGAGGACTACACCCGGCTCGCGGACCTCGACGCCGAGGCCCGGACCCT
Source organism: Nocardiopsis eucommiae (assembly GCF_965344335.1). Taxonomy (NCBI): domain Bacteria; kingdom Bacillati; phylum Actinomycetota; class Actinomycetes; order Streptosporangiales; family Nocardiopsidaceae; genus Nocardiopsis; species Nocardiopsis eucommiae. The sequence goes on along the minus strand of NZ_CBDRIY010000018.1, from coordinate 92,758 downwards.
CGCCTCCGAGAAGGAGGAGCTGGAGATGGTCTGGCTGGAGCAGGCCGAGCTGATCGGGGACTGACCGGTCACCGCGACAGGCGGGCCCGCTGGTCGGCCTCCACCGGCAGTAGGCTGCCGGTACGGTTCCGAACCTCAGGAGGAGACGCCATGGCTGGCCTGGACGAGATTCCGGTGACCATGATCGACGGCCGGGAGACCACCTTCGGTGAGTGGTCCGGGAAGGTGCGCCTCGTGGTGAACGTGGCGTCCCGCTGCGGGCTCACCCCGCAGTACGGGGCGCTGGAGGAGCTCCAGAAGCGCTACGAGGACCGGGGGTTCACCGTGATCGGCCTCCCCAGCAACCAGTTCCTCCAGGAGTTCGGCGGCGAGGAGAAGATCGCGGAGTACTGCTCGATGACCTGGGGCGTGACCTTCCCGATGACCGAGAAGGTGAAGGTCAACGGGCGCGGCCAGCACCCCCTGTACGCGGAGCTCACCCAGGCGTCCGACGCCGAGGGCCACGCCGGACGGGTCAAGTGGAACTTCGAGAAGTTCCTGGTGCTCCCCGACGGCGAGGTGCACCGGTTCCGCCCGGCCACCGTCCCGGACGCCCCGGAGATCGTGGAGCTCATCGAGCGCTCCCTGCCCGAGGGCGCCTGACCGCTCAGCCCGTTCCGCAGTCGACGTAGTCCTCGATGCTCTCCAGGAACTCCTCCGGGCGGGTCGAAGCAGTTCCGTGTTCTAGCGGATCCGGGCCTGGAAGGCGTCCGCGATGGCCTGGGCGCCGGCGAGGTTGGTGTGGATGTCCGGGCCCCGGGCCGTGTCGCACATCCAGGTGAGGTCGCAGATCCGCTGGAGGTTGACCGGCATGCCCGAGGCACTGTCGGCGGGGACCTCGGTGTCCGAGCCGTCGAAGGCGGCGTCCACGTCGGCCACGTCGATCCCGGCGGCCTCGTAGGAGGCGGTCAGTGACGCGTTCACCTGGTCGAGGATCTCCACGGTCCGGGCGGACAGGCTCGTCTCGCCGGAGGCGTCGGGGTCCTCCAGCAGGGCGAGGGCCAGGAACGGGTTGTAGTAGGTCATCCCGACGATCCGGGTGCTCGGGTCCGCCGCGTCGACCAGCCGTTCCGCGATCACCGGCACCTCGGTCTCCAGGCGCTCCAGGCCGTCCGCCACGCAGGCCTCGTCGACGCTGATCCCGTCGATGCCGAGCGCCTCCTCGTGGACGCCCTCGACGCACCCGGTGAAGTTGTTGCCCCCGATGGTGAGGGTGACCAGGTCGACCGCGTCGCCGTGCTCCCGCAGGAACTCCTCGGCCTGGTCGAGCTGGGCGCCCTCCTCGTAACGGTCGTCGCACCCGGGGATGCCGCCGCCGACGAAGGTCGTGGTGTCCTCGCCGCCGCAGCCCATGCGCTCGTGGCGGAGGGAGGAGTCGGTGTCCTTCAGCGAGCGGTACAGGACGTCGGTGTACCCCTCCGAGGTCTCCCGGCCCCGACCCCGCTCGTCGGGCTGCACCCCCACGGTCAGGGAGTCGCCCAGGGACAGGTAGTGGTTCGGCGCCGGAACGGGTTCCCCGGCCTCCTCAGCGGAGCAGCCCGCGACGACGAGGGTCGCGGCGACGGCGGCCATCCAACGGATTCTCAACGTGCTCTCCCACGGGCCCGGACGGTTCTCACCCCTGCGGGCCGGACGGGCTCCTGTCGAGGGGTGCGAGAAGGCTTCTCAGTAACGATGCCAGCTGTTCGCGCTCGGCGGCGGGCATCGGGGCCAGAAGGGTCTCCTCGTAGCTGAGGAGTGAGGCCAGTGCGGCGTCGATCCGCTCGGCGCCCCTCGCGGTAAGCCGGACCAGCACGCCGCGTTTGTCGGCGGGGTCGGGGCGGCGGCGCACGAGATCGGCGGCGGCCAGCCGGTCCACGCGGTTGGTCATGGTCCCGGAGGTGACCAGGGTGGCGCGCAGCAGGCGCCCGGGGCTGAGCTCGTAGGGCGGGCCGGAGCGGCGGAGCTCGGCCAGGACGTCGAACTCCCAGGGCTCCAGCGCGTGCTCGGTGAAGACGGTGCGTCGGGCACGGTCGAGGTGGCGGGCGAGCCGGGACACCCGGCTGAACACCTCCAGGGGCGTCACGTCCACGTCCGGCCGCTCGGAGCGCCACGCCTCGATCAGCCCATCCACCTCATCGCGCATGGCACCCAGCATATCTCTTGACATCAAGATAGTGGGGCGGGTATACGAATACCCGCCCCACTGGTGCCACCCGTGTCCGGGGCTCGGCTCAACGCTTGCGGCGCGTGTCCAGCCTCGGCTTGGACTCCAGCGCGGAGAGCCCGTTCCAGGCCAGGTTGACCAGGTGCGCCGCCACCACCTCACGCTTGGGCTTGCGCACCTCCAGCCACCACTGTCCGGTCAGCGCCCACATGCCCACCAGGGCCTGCGCGTACATCGGGGCGAGCGCCGGGTCGTAGCCGCGTTCGGAGAACTCGTCCGCCATGATGTGCTCGACCTGGCTGGCGATGTCGTTGATCAGGCCAGCGAAACTGCCGGTCCCGGAGGCCACGTGCGAGTCGCGGGTGAGCACCCGGAACCCGACGCTGTCCTCCTCGACGTAGCGCAGCAGGGCCAGGGCCGCCTTCTCGATCTTGCTGCGGGCGTGGTCCGCGGTGAGGGCCTCGCCCATCATGCCCAGGAGCGTGCGCATCTCCCGGTCCACGACGACGGCGTAGATGCCCTCCTTGCCGCCGAAGTGCTCGTAGACCACGGGCTTGGACACCCCGGCCCGCGCGGCGATCTCCTCAACGGAGGTCGCGTCGAACCCGCGTTCGGCGAACAGCTCCCGGCCGATCTCCAACAGCTGTTGCCGACGCTCCTTGCCCGTCATGCGCTTGCGGCGCACGCGGGTCCTCTGCTCGCTGTCGGCTGCTCCCATGATGGTTACTGATCCTAGACCTTGACCCGCTTGGCAGCGAGCCGTTCGTTGTTGGGCCAGCGCACCTTGGTGGCCCAGCCGAACTTCTCGAAGACCCAGATGACCCGGGCGGAGATGTCGATCTGGCCCTTGAGCACACCGTGGCGGGCGCAGGTGGGGTCGGCGTGGTGCAGGTTGTGCCAGGACTCACCGAAGGACGGGATGGCCAGCCACCACACGTTGCGGGAGCGGTCGCGGACCTCGAAGTTCTCCTCGCCGATGGTGTGGCAGATCGAGTTGATCGACCAGGTCACGTGGTGCAGCAGCGCGACGCGGACCAGGCTCGCCCAGAAGAACGCGGTGACCGCGCCCCAGACGGACATGGTGACCAGGCCGCCGATGACGGCGGGGGCGAAGAGCGAGAAGAGCACGATCGGCAGGAACAGCTTGTCGACGAGGACGACGTCCTTGTCCTTGAGCAGGTCCGGGGTGAAGCGGCGGGGGGAGGTCTTCTTCTCGTCCAGGTACATCCACGCCATGTGGGCGTAGTACATGCCCTTGGCCACGGACTTCCAGTCGTCCCCGAAGCGCCACGGCGAGTGCGGGTCGCCCTCGGCGTCCGCGTACTTGTGGTGGCGGCGGTGGTCGGCCACCCACTTGATGACGCTGCCCTCGATGGCCATGGAGCCCGCGATCGCCAGCGCGATCCGCAGCGGGCGGTTGGCCTTGAAGGAACCGTGGGTGAAGTGGCGGTGGAAGCCGACGGTGATGCCCAGGCCGCTGATCACGTAGAAGACCGTGGCGATGGCGATGTCGAGCAGCGACAGGCCCCAGCCCCAGAAGAAGGGCACCGCGGCGAGCAGCGCGATCAGGGGCACGAACACGAAGGCGAAGACGGTGTAGCGCTCGGCCTTGCCACGCAGCTCGGGCTCGTACTCGGGGATCGCCTCGCGCTTGGGAGCGGCGGTGGCGGTGGCGGTGCCGGTGGGCTTCTCGGCGCCTTCGGTCGGCACCTCTGGGGCAGCGGTCATGGGTCTTGCACACCTCGTCACGGAGAACGTCGTCACCGGTCGGGACGGCGTCACGGGTACGAGGCACCCGCCGAGACGGCCCAACCTATTCCTACGTAACCGTAACCTACGACCCCGTAGGTTTGGCAAGCCCCCGGGTGGAGGCGCTATGTTGGTGTCGAGCGTCCGGGCGAGCGTCCGGAACGTTCCCGGATGATGTAATCGGCAGCATCTGGGGTTTTGGTCCCCATCGTCCAGGTTCGAGCCCTGGTCCGGGAGCAACCCCCGCCGTCGCGCGACCGCCCCCTCCGAGGGGCGGGACGCACCCCGTGCGGGACACGGGAGAGGGACGGCGGCACAACTCACACCGGCGTCCGGCTGGCCCGCCCCTGCGGGAGTCCGCCGGGCGCCGCGCGCGGCGCCCCCTCACGCGCCTGATGTGTGCCGGTGTCACACATGTATCCTTCCCATGTCGGCCGCTGGTCATCCGACGGCCGCCCGCGCGGCATGCGGGTCGCGCCGCCGAAGGGTGAGCCGACGTTCATATGCCAGCTATCACGAGGGGTCTCCTCCAGTGAGCGTGAACCGTCCGGCTGCCGTGATCATCCTCGCGGCGGGTGAGGGCACCCGAATGAAGTCGAAGCTTCCCAAGGTCCTTCACGAACTCAACGGCCGCAGCATGCTCGGCCACGTGCTCCACGCGTCCAGAGAACTCGAACCCGGCAACACCGTGGTGGTCGTGGGCCACGCCCGGGACCAGGTGCGAGCCCACCTGGCCGAGGTCGCCCCCGAAGCCGTCACGGCGGTGCAGGAGGAACAGAACGGCACCGGGCACGCCGTGCGCATGGCGGTCGAGGACCTCGCCGCCCAGAGCGTCGATCTCTCCGGAACCGTCGTCCTGACCTGTGGGGACACGCCCCTGCTGCGCGGCGAGACACTCGCGTCGCTGGTCGGGGCACACGAGAAGGAGGGCAACGCGGTCACCGTGCTGTCCGCCCGCGTCCCCGACCCCCACGGCTACGGACGCATCGTGCGTGACGCCGACGGCTCCTTCACGGAGATCGTCGAACACGCCGACGCCACGCCCGAGCAGCACCTCGTGGACGAGATCAACTCCGGGATGTACGCCTTCGACGGCGCCCTCCTGAGCAAGGTCGTCCAGCGCCTGTCCACGGACAACGCCAAGGGCGAGGAGTACATCACCGACGCGGTCGGCCTGCTCCGCGCCGACGGCCACCGGGTGGACGCCTGGAGCGCCGAGGACTGGAACGAGGTCCAGGGCGTCAACAACCGCGTGCAGCTCTCCGAGGCGCGCCGCGTCCTGAACGACCGCCTCCTGACCGGGCACATGCTCTCCGGCGTGACCATCGTGGACCCCGCGACGACCTGGGTGGACGCCGGGGTCAGCATCGGCGCGGACACCGTGGTCCACCCGAACAGCCGCCTCTACGGCACCACGAGCATCGGTGAGGACGCCGAGGTCGGCCCCGGCGCCGACCTGCGCGACACCCTCGTCGGTGACGGCGCGAAGGTCCGCGAGACCACCGCGGACGGGGCGGAGATCGGCCCCTGGGCCACCGTCGGCCCCTACACCTACCTGCGGCCGGGCACCCGCCTGGCCGAGCGGACCAAGGCCGGTGCCTTCGTCGAGGTCAAGAACTCGAACGTCGGCACCGGCTCGAAGATCCCGCACCTGACCTACGTCGGGGACGCGGACATCGGTGTGGGCAGCAACATCGGCTGCTCCTCGGTGTTCGTCAACTACGACGGGGTCACCAAGTCCCGGAGCACCATCGGCGACCACGTCCGCATCGGCAGCGACAACACCATCGTCGCTCCCGTGACCGTGGGCGACGGAGCCTATTCCGGGGCCGGGACCGTGGTCCGCGACGATGTCCCGCCCGGTGCCCTGGCGATCTCCGAAGGACACCGGCAGCGTAACGTCGAGGGCTGGACGCGGCGCAAGCGTCCGGGAACTCCGCCCGCCGAGGCGGCGGAGCAGGCGGAACGGCACAGAGCCGACGCCGCTAACAAGCAGTGACTGTGGGGGAGAAACACGTGACCGGCATGAAGGCCACCGGCCAGAAACAACTGATGCTGTTCTCGGGGCGTACGCACCCGGCCCTGGCCGAGGAGGTGGCGAAGGAACTGGGGATCGAGGTGGTCCCCACCCGGTTCGACACCTTCGCCAACGGCGAGATCTTCATGCGGTACCTGGAGTCGGTGCGCGGCAGCGACGCGTTCGTCATCCAGAGCCACGCCGACCCGGTCAACGAGTCGATCATGGAGCAGCTGATCATGGTGGACGCGCTCAAGCGCGCCTCCGCCAAGCGGATCACCGTGGTCACCCCGATCCTGGGCTACGCCCGCCAGGACAAGAAGCACCGGGGCCGCGAGCCCATCTCCTCGCGCCTGGTCACCGACCTCTTCCGGACCGCGGGGGCGGACCGGATGATGGCGGTGGACCTGCACACCGACCAGATCCAGGGCTTCTTCGACGGCCCGGTCGACCACCTCTTCGCGCTGCCGATCCTGGCCGACCACATCGCCAGCCAGGTCGACCACGCCGAGATCACCGTGGTCTCCCCGGACGCCGGGCGCGTGCGCACCGCCGACCGCTGGGCGGACCGTCTGGGCGCCCCTCTGGCCATCATCCACAAGCGCCGTGACCCCGACGTCGCCAACCAGGTGAAGGTCCACGAGGTCGTCGGTGAGGTCAAGGACCGCGTGTGCGTCCTGGTCGACGACATGATCGACACCGGCGGCACCATCGTGAAGGCCTCCGAGGCCCTCTTCGAGCAGGGCGCCAAGAAGGTCCTGGTCGCCGCCACGCACGGTGTGCTGTCCGGTCCGGCCGCCGACCGCCTCCAGAACTCGCGCATCTCCGAGGTGGTCATCACCAACACGCTCCCCGTCCCCGAGGAGCGCGCCTTCGAGAAGCTCACGCAGCTCTCGATCGCCCCGCTGGTCGCCCGCGCGATCAACGAGGTCTTCACCGACGGTTCGGTCACGAGCCTGTTCGACTAGTCGCTGTCGCCGGCACCCGCGCACGGCGCGGGTGCCCCCGGCCGGGGCCGGAGCCGGTCCCGGGACGGGCCATGTACGGAGTCGTCACCAGAGACAGTAGACTTGGCCGAGTGTCCCCGTGTCCGGGTGGTTTCCTTTCGTGTCTCCGCCTGGAAACAACGCGGGCAGGGGTGCGCGACGAGCGTTCCCGGGCCGGACGGGTCCGGTGACGGCTCGCCGGGCACGCCTGGAACCAGGGCGGTCGAGTCCTCAGCGAGCTGGGTGACCCCGTCGCAATTCTTCGCCGAGGGCGAGAATCGTTCGTACTACTGGAGTCGTGTTCCCCGTACTGCGGGGTTGAACCCGAGGAGTTTTGTCGTGTCCGAGGTACGTATCGCTGCCGAGCCCCGCACGGAATTCGGCAAGGGCGCCTCCCGTCGCGCCCGCCGCGCGGGTAAGGTGCCGGCCGTCCTCTACGGCCACGGCACCGAGCCCCGCCACCTGAACCTGCCGGGCCACGAGCTCATGCTCGCCCTGAAGACCCCGAACGTCCTGATTCGCCTCGACGGCCTGGACAAGGACAACCTTGCCCTCCCCAAGAGCGTGCAGCGCGACGCCATCAAGGGCTTCCTGGAGCACGTCGACCTGCTCGTCGTCTCCAAGGGTGAGAAGGTCGAGGTCGAGATCAGCGTCTCCCTCACCGGTGAGGTCAAGGCTCCCGGCGTGCTCAACCAGGAGCTCGTCACCGTGACCGTGGAGGCCGAGGCCACCCGCATCCCCGAGGGTGTCGAGTTCGACATCAACGGCCTGGAGGTCGGCGCCACCCCGACCGCCGGCGACCTGAAGCTGCCCGCGGGCGTTTCCCTGGTCACCGACCCCGAGTCGATCCTGCTCACCGTCTCCGCGCCGCGCGTGGAGGAGGAGCCGGAGACCAGCACCGAGGCCGCCGGGGCCGCTGAGGAGGCCGCCGCCGAGTAGGCGCGGTCCCCAGCCCCACACGGCTCTGAGCGCGCGGTCCCCGATCCGGGGGCCGCGCGTTCGTCGTGCGGGGGCGTGCTCCGGGTGCCGATAGTGTCGGTCGGCATGTGGAGTCTGTTGAGCAGGTTGGGTATCCGGAAGAGCGGGGACGGCGAGGACATGGCCGAGGCGGAGCGCTGGCTGGTGGTCGGGTTGGGCAACCCGGGCCCCAAGTACGCGGGCAACCGGCACAACGCCGGTTTCATGGTCGTGGACGCCCTGGCCGCCGAGAAGGGCGAGCGCTGGAAGGTCCACAAGGCGCACGCCGAGGTCGTGGAGACCCGGATCGAGGGCGCCCCCGTGGTGCTGGCGAAGCCGCGCACCTTCATGAACGTCTCCGGCGGCCCGATCGCGGGGCTGGCGAAGTTCTACAAGGTCCCGATGGAGCGGATCATCGTCGTGCACGACGAGATGGACATCGACTACGGGGCGCTCAAGCTCAAGAAGGGTGGCGGGTCGGGCGGCCACAACGGGCTGAAGTCCACCACCGCCTCCCTGTCCGGCCCGGACTACCTGCGGGTCCGCTTCGGGGTGGGCCGCCCGCCCGGGCGTATGGACCCGGCCGCGTACGTGCTGCGGGACTTCTCCTCGACCGAGGCCCCCGAGCTGGACCTGAACGTGGAGCGCGCCGCCGACGCGGTGCGCACCATCCTCAAGGACGGTCTGGGCCGGGCGCAGAACATCTTCCACACCGCAGCCTGACCCGCACGCCCGACCCGCACGCCTGACCGGCCCCGTACAGGGGGCCGGAGGCGGGGGGCTCCGGCTCCCGGCCCCCGCCCGCTGGAGCCGGTCACGTTCTGCTTCGGATTTCGGTCAGGGCGGATCCCGGCCCCGCCGTGTCCCCTTCGAAAGGGCCCGGGCGGTCTCGGGACAGACACATTCTTGGTGGGATTGGGACTTCTTCCCCAACAGTCCGCGACCCACAGCGACTTTTCCACTACTTTTGGTTACTGTTCGGGTGGGCGGACGTCGTTTCGCGCCCGGAGAGAACCCATCCCTGCCCTTCGCTGAGGTAGCGCGCGCCCAGGGGTGGTCACCCATCGTGAGCATTCGCGGCCGTCAGTGGTCTTGGGGGAAACGTGGTCACAACCAGTGGGATCGTCCAGGGACAGCCCTCGGCGCGGCGACGGGAGCATCCGGTTCGGCCGGGCACGCCGGTCCGGGGGATCCGGCGGATTCCGGTCAACACCGGACCCCGGGCCGAGGCCTGGCTCCGTCCCTACGTCCTCGGCCTGGTCGCGCTGGACCTCACCGCCGCCGTCGTGGCGACCCTGGCCGGGAGCGCGGTCCGGTTCAACGACGCCCTTCTGGCCGGAACCACCACGCCCTACCTGCTGCTCTCCCTGGTCCTGCCGCCGGTGTGGGTCCTGTTCGTCCGGCTCGGCGGCGGATACGAACGCCGCTTCCTGGGGATCGGCACCGAGGAGTACCGCAGGGTCGCGGTGGCCGGAGCGTTCCTTGCCGCGACCGTGGCGGTCGGCGCCTACGCCGTCAAGTTCGACCTCGCGCGCGGCTACGTGCTCATCGCCCTGCCGCTGATCGTCCTGCTCTCCCTCAGCCTGCGCTACGCGCGCCGCAAGGCGCTGCACCGTCGGCGCCGCTCCGGGGCCTGTATGAGCGGGGTCGTGATCGTCGGCCACAGCGTCGGCGCCGGCGACCTCATCCGGCGGTTCCGCGACGAGATCTACCACGGCATGCGGGTGGTGGGCGTGTGCCTGCCCGCCCACGAATCGGACGTCACCGAGGTGGAGGGCTGTCCGGTCCTGGGGTCCTTCACCGACGCCGCCGACGCCGCCGCGCTGGTCGGTGCCGACTCGGTCGCGGTCCTGGCCTGCCCGGAGATGGACGGGGTGGAACTGCGCCGACTCGCCTGGGAGCTGGAGAAGACCGGCACCGACCTCACCGTGGCCTCGGCCCTCATGGAGGTGGCCGGACCCCGCACCACCATCCGTCCCGTGGCGGGCCTGCCCCTGCTGCACGTGGAGCACCCCGAGCTGGAGGGCACCCGCCGCGTGGTCAAGGGCGCCTTCGACCGCTGCGCCGCCGCGCTGGCGCTGGTCCTGCTCTCGCCCCTCTTCCTCGTCCTGAGCGTTCTGATCCGCTCGGAGGGCGGCGGACCCGCCTTCTTCCGGCAGACGCGCGTGGGCCGGGGTGGCGCCGAGTTCACCGTGTACAAGTTCCGTACGATGGTGGTCGGAGCGGACGCCCTCAAGGCGATCCTCCAAGCCCGGAACGAGCACGACGGTGTGCTCTTCAAGATGCGTAGGGACCCCAGGGTCACGTCCGTGGGGGCGTGGCTGCGCCGCTACTCGCTCGACGAGCTTCCCCAGCTCGTCAACGTGGTGCGCGGCGAGATGTCGCTCGTCGGTCCGAGGCCCCCGCTGCCGGAGGAGGTCGCCCAGTACGGGCACGACGTCCGCCGCCGGTTGGTGGTCAAACCGGGGATGACGGGCCTGTGGCAGGTCAGCGGCCGATCCGACCTCTCCTGGGAGGAATCGGTCCGTCTGGATCTGCGGTACGTGGAAAACTGGTCGCTGACATTGGACATCCAGATCCTGTGGAAGACGTGGTCAGCGGTGATCCGTGGGGCGGGAGCATACTAGCCGGTGAACAACATCCGAAACGATCATGAGGTGGCTCGGGACCTGGCGAGCGAGGCCGGACAGCTGTTGCTGCGCCTGCGCGCCCGCCACGGATTCGACGAGCCCGAGGTCCTGCGCACCCTGGGTGACCGCACCTCGCACGAGTTCCTCTTCTCCGCGCTCGGGAGGCTGCGGCCCAGCGACGCGGTGCTCTCCGAGGAGGGTGCCGACGACCAGTCGCGGTTGAGGGCCAGGCGGGTGTGGATCATCGACCCGCTGGACGGGACCCGCGAGTTCTCCGAGGCCGGTCGTACCGACTGGGCGGTGCACGTGGCGCTGTGGGAGAACGGCGACCTGGTCGCCGGTGCGGTCGCGCTGCCCGCCCAGGGCAGCTGCCTGTCCACGGTCGACCCGCCGTGGCTGCCGGAGGAGCGCCCCGAGGGGCAGCGGCTGCGCATCACGGCCAGCCGGACCCGGCCCCCGGCGTTCGTCCAGCGCATGGCGACCCAGATGGGCGCCGAGGTGATCCCGATGGGGTCGGCGGGCGCCAAGATCTGCGCCGTCCTGCTGGGGATCGCCGACATCTACGTGCACGCGGGCGGCCAGTACGAGTGGGACAGCGCCGCGCCGGTGGCGGTCGCGCGCGCGGCGGGCCTGCACACGTCGCGGATCGACGGTTCGGAGCTGCGCTACAACGTAGCCGACCCGCTACTCCCCGATGTCCTTGTATGCCGATCGGAATTGTCGGGTATGTTGTTGGCAAGCATCCGCGACGGCGCGGACCTTGACAGCGCCGGTCCGCACGCGGGGGGCTGAACCGCAGCACCCACCGCCGCGGAACCGGACGTGAGTGTCGGTATTTCTAAGGCGGATTCCATGGGTCAGGCGAGTCAGCAGGCGCTCGGGCGCTACCAGCTCTCCCAGCTGGACGTCCTCGAAGCCGAGGCGATCTTCATCATGCGCGAGGTGGCGGCGGAGTTCGAGCGGCCCGTGCTGCTCTTCTCCGGCGGCAAGGACTCCATCGTGATGCTGCGCCTGGCGGAGAAGGCCTTCTGGCCCGCCCCGATCCCGTTCCCCGTCATGCACGTGGACACCGGGCACAACTTCGACGAGGTCATCGAGTTCCGGGACCGACGCGTCGCCCAGGCCGGGGTCCGGCTGGTGGTGGCCTCGGTCCAGGAGCAGATCGACGCGGGCAAGGTCACCGAGCCCACCGGCCGCTGGGCCAGCCGCAACCGCCTCCAGACCTCGGCGCTGCTGGAGGCCATCGAGGAGAACGGCTTCACCGCGGCCTTCGGGGGCGCCCGCCGCGACGAGGAGAAGGCCCGGGCCAAGGAACGGGTCTTCTCCTTCCGCGACGAGTTCGGCCAGTGGGACCCCAAGAACCAGCGCCCCGAACTCTGGAACGTGTTCAACACCCGGATCAACCGCGACGAGCACATCCGGGTCTTCCCCATCTCCAACTGGACCGAGCTCGACGTGTGGGGCTACATCCAGCGTGAGGAGCTGGAACTGCCCTCGATCTACTTCGCCCACGAGCGGAGCGTGTTCGAGCGCGACGGCATCCTGCTCGCGGACTCACCGCTCATCCAGCGCGACGAGACCGAGGTCCCCTTCACCGAGACCGTGCGCTACCGCACCGTCGGCGACCTCACCTGCACCGGGGCGGTCAAGTCCTCGGCCGTGGAACTGGACGACATCATCGCGGAGATCGCCGCGACCCGGATCACCGAGCGCGGCCAGACCCGCGCCGACGACCGGGCCAGCGAGGCCGCCATGGAGGACCGCAAGCGCGAGGGCTACTTCTAGCCTCCGCCCACTCGTCCCCACGGTTGTTGAACCGCCCCACACTTCGCGCATTGGACAGGCAACATGAGCAACGACATCCTGCGGTTCGCCACGGCGGGCTCGGTCGACGACGGCAAGAGCACGCTGATCGGGCGCCTGCTGTACGACTCCAAGTCCATCTTCGAGGACCAGCTCGACGCGGTGGAGCGCACCAGCGTCGCCCGGGGTGAGGAGCACACCAACCTGGCGCTGCTCACCGACGGACTGCGCGCCGAGCGCGAGCAGGGCATCACCATCGACGTGGCGTACCGCTACTTCGCCACGCCCCGGCGCACCTTCATCATCGCGGACACCCCCGGGCACATCCAGTACACCCGGAACATGGTCACCGGTGCCTCCACCGCCGACCTCGCGATCATCCTGGTGGACGCCCGCAAGGGCCTCCAGGAGCAGAGCCGCCGCCACGCCTTCCTCACCACCCTGCTCCAGGTGCCGCACCTGGTGCTCGCGGTGAACAAGATGGACCTGGTCGACTACTCCCAGGACCGCTTCGAGGAGATCAAGTCCGAGTTCGCGGAGTTCGCCGCCAAGCTGGACGCGCGCGACCTCACGTTCGTGCCGATCTCCGCCCTGCACGGCGACAACGTGGTCAGCCAGTCCGAGAACATGCCCTGGTACACGGGCGGCTCCCTGCTGCACCACCTGGAGAACGTGCACATCGCCTCGGACCGCAACCTGATCGACGCCCGTTTCCCGGTGCAGTACGTGATCCGGCCGCACCGCTCGGACGACCCCGAACTGCACGACTACCGGGGCTACGCGGGCCAGCTCGCGGGCGGCGTCCTCAAGCCCGGCGACGAGGTCACCCACCTGCCCTCCGGTCTGTCCACGCGCATCGCGAAGATCCGCACGGCGGACGGGGAGGTCGCGGAGGCGTTCTCGCCCATGTCCGTCACCCTCCTGCTGGAGGACGAGATCGACATCTCCCGGGGCGACATGATCTGCCGCCCCAACAACACCCCCACGGTGTCGCAGGACATCGAGGCGATGGTGTGCTGGATGACGGACGCGCGCAAGCTCACGCCGCGTTCCAGGCTCCTCGTCAAGCACACGACCAGGACCGCGAAGGTGGTGGTCAAGGACCTGCGCTACCGGCTGGACGTGAACTCGCTGCACCGGGACGAGGCCGCCGACCACCTCGCGCTGAACGAGATCGGGCGGGTGCGGCTGCGCTCCACCCAGCCCCTGTTCGTGGACGAGTACGCCAAGAACCGGCAGACGGGCGGGTTCATCCTCATCGACGAGGCCACCAACACCACGGTGGGTGCGGGAATGGTCGTCAAAGCTGACTAGACGTACCCGCTGAATAGCCAAACATTCCTCACGGGGTCGCCTTTCGGCGGCCCCGTTTCGTGTGTTCTGAGAGGGGTGACCGAGTGGGTCCGACCGGACCACTCGGGTCGCGGTTTCTTACGCGCACATTTCAGGTTGTGAATCCTCGGAGCACTTTTTCTGGTCCTCGGTGCCGATTGGTTCCGGGTCAATGGTGTGTCTGGAGGAGCTCAAGTTACCCGGCGTTAGGGCCGTGTGCAGGGGTGGGGACCAAGCAGAGTGTCACCTCGAACGGAGCGATTCTGGCCTATCGGCTAGGAGTGCGGAGGGTGATCGTTGAGAAAAATTCTCTCAGCCTCTGGCAATCCGGGGTCAAGTCTGCCTAAAGTGTGCGAATCGCGTACAGCGTCGCAATCGGGCCAATACGCACGGTTATGACCTGTCGCGTACTCCCACTATGGAAACCCCCACAAGGAGGAACCGCGTGAAGAAGCACCCCACTCGCAGGGTCGCGTTCAGCGCTGTCGCGGTCAGTGCACTCACCATTCCCCTCGCGCTGAGCGGGGCCACCGCCGGCGCCTCGGAGCTCGCGCCGGTGTACACGAGCTCCGCCGCCTCCGGCGGTGACTGGTTCGTGGTCCTTGAGGACAGCATGAACGCCAGCTCGGTCTCCCCGTCGGCCTTCGGCATCTCCGCCGACCAGGTCAACCACACCTACGAGGAGACCATCAACGGCTACTCGGCGGAGCTCAGCGACGCCGAGGTCCAGGAGCTGCGCGCCCAGGACGGCGTCGCCTACATCGAGCAGGTCGGCGAAGCCACCACCATGGTCCCGTGGGGCCTGGACCGCATCGACCAGGAGGACCTGCCGCTGGACGGCTCCTACACCACGGAGTCCGACGGCAGCGGCACCTCCGTCTACATCATCGACACCGGCATCGACGACTCCCACCCGGACTTCGGCGGTCGCGCCGAGGTCGGGTTCGACGCCACCGGCGGTGACGGCGGCGACCGTCAGGGCCACGGCACGCACGTCGCGGGCACCGTGGGCGCCGACAGCTACGGCGTGGCGCCGGGCGCCTCGCTCTACGGCGTCAAGGTCCTCGGTGACGACGGCTCCGGCACCTACGACGACGTCATCGCGGGTATCGACTGGGTCGCCGCGAACGCCGACGCCAACGCGGTCGCGAACCTGTCCCTGGGCGGCCCGGCCTCGCAGGCCGTGGACGACGCCGTCAACGCCCTGGCCGACTCGGGCGTCTTCGTGGCCGTGGCCGCGGGCAACGAGGGCCAGGACGCGGGCAACGTCTCCCCGGGCGGCGCCGAGGGCGTGGTCACCGTCGGTGCCTCCGACGACTCCGACGCCACCGCCTCCTTCTCCAACTACGGCCCGGCCGTCGACATCTACGCTCCCGGCGTCGACGTCGAGTCCACCATCCCCGGTGGCGGCACGGACAGCTACTCCGGCACCTCGATGGCCAGCCCGCACGTGGCCGGCGCCGCCGCTCTGTACAAGAGCTCCCTCGGTGACGACGAGCAGAGCGTCATCCTGGACTGGCTCACCGAGAACGGTGGTTCGGACAAGCTCAGCGGCGTTCCCAGCGGCACCGTGAACCTGCTGCTGAACGTCCAGGGCCTGTAACCCGGCCGGGTTGTGGGGTCCCCGCGCGTCCACACCCAGCGGATCTGACGAGAGAAGGACGGCCCCGGGCCGGGAGTACACCTCCCGCCCGGGGCCGTTCCCGTGCGCCCCCGACAGTGGAGTCACTGTGTGTGCATCAGGCATCACCAAAGGTCATATCCTGGGGTCGTGGATGGATATCGTCTGGTGTTCGTCGGCGGGATGGGCCGTTCCGGTTCCACGCTGATCGAACGCCTTCTTGGTGAGCTGCCCGGGTTCTGCTCCGTCGGTGAGGTCGTGCACCTGTGGCGCCGGGGGCTGGTGGAGAACGAGCGCTGCGGGTGCGGTCTGCCCTTCGCCGACTGCGGCTTCTGGAGCGAGGTCGGCAAGCGGGGGTTCGGCGGCTGGGAGCGCCTGGACGTGGAGGCGCTGCTGCGCCTCAAGGACGGTGTCGACCGGACCCGCTACCTCCCGGGGCTGCTCCAGGGTTCCGCGGGGGAGGGCGCGCTCGCGGCCCGGAGCGCGCGCTACACCGAGTTCTACCACCGGCTCTACTCGGCCGTCGCCGAGGTCAGCGGGGCCCGGGTGATCGTGGACGCGAGTAAACACGCCTCCCTGGCCGCCTGCCTGCGCTGGCGGTACGGCTCCGGTATGCGCCTCCTGCACGTCGTGCGCGACCCCCGGGCGGTGGCGCACTCCTGGAGCAAGCGGGTGGCCCGGCCGGACGCCGCTCCGGGCAGCTCCGAACCGGAGATGGCGCGCTACTCGGCGGGGCGCGCGGCCGTGCAGTGGATGACCCAGAACTCCACGCTGGACGAGCTCGCCCGCCAGGGGCTCCCGGCCCTGAGGGTGCGGTACGAGGACTTCGTGGCCGACCCGGAGGGCGAGTTCGGGCGCGTCGCGGCCTTCGCCGGGCACGCGGGGGCCCCGCTCCGTCTGGGCGAGGGCGGGGTGGAGCTCGCGGAGGGGCACGCCGTCTCCGGGAACCCGATGCGCTTCCAGGCGGGTCCCGTGGGCGTCCGGGCCGACCATGGCTGGCGGCGTGACCTGGCCCCCTGGCGCCGGTGTCTGGTCGAGGCGGTCACCGCCCCCACGCGCGGTCGCTATGGGTACTGATGTCCGCTACCTGGTTCCCAGGGTGTTGCACGGGGGATACATAACGTATTGTCATTACGTGAACACTCTGGGTTGTCATCGGGGAAGCTAGGGGGCGGTTGACCATGGTGGGCGGACCGGTACGAGGTATGGCGGCGACGGGGGCGGTCCTGCTCGCCCTGGGGCTGACGAGCGTGGGTGACGGCCCGACCGAGGCCGCGGCACCGGCGGAGGACCGGCCTCGGCAGAGCCCCTCCGTGCCGAACTCGGCGTCGTTCCTCGGCCTGCCCTCCACCGTCGAGACCCAGTGCACGGTCTCGGACATCCTCGAACCCTCCTGCGGCGTCTGGTGGGGCGCCAGCCCCGACGGCGACGACGTGGCGGCGCTGGAGGCGGCGGTCGACCGCGACATGGACATCGTCTACACCTGGCGCGGTATCGACCAGGCCGACGTCCCCGGCGACCGCGAGCGGCGCATGATCGCCGAGGGCCGCTTCGTGCACACCAACATCGAGGCCCGCCGCTTCACCCAGGGGCGCTCCGACATCGCCTACCGCGACATCATCGCGGGCGAGTTCGACTCCTCGCTGCGGTCCCAGGCGCGGGCCATCGCGGAACTCGACGTCCCGTACTTCGTCACCTTCGACCACGAGGCCGACGGCAAGGCCCGGTACAACAACCGGGGGACCCCGGAGGAGTTCGTGCGCTCCTGGCGGCACATCGTCGACCTCTACCGCTCGGAGGGCGCGGACAACGCGATCTGGGTCTGGAACGTGACCGGGTGGCCCGGCAACCTGGACCGGCTCCCGGGCCTGTGGCCCGGCAACGACTACGTCGACTGGATCAGCTGGGAGGCGTACAACATGACCGGCTGCGAGAAGATGAACGACTGGAACCACGTCGACTCCTTCGAGGACGCCCTCGCCCCGACCTACGAGTGGATCCAGCAGGAGGGCCCCAAGCACGGCATCGACCCCCGGAAGCCGGTCATGATCGGGGAGATGGGGACCACCGACATCGGCGCCAGCGCGACCACCAAGTGGTACACCGACGTCCCGGACGTCCTCAGGCGCTACGAGCGGGTGCGGGCCGTCAAGCTGTGGGACAGCGAGGTCGGCGCCGACTGCGACTTCCGGATCCTGGCCAACGAGCACGCCCGGCGCGGGTTCGCGCAGGCGGGCAAGGACCCCTACGTGAACCTTCCCGAGCGGGTCCGGCGCCTGGCGGAGTACGCGGTGACCCGCGACTGAGCGCGGCCGGGCCGTCCCGGTGCCACCGGGACGGTCCCGCGTCTCAGCCGCCCACCGGCCTGGACATCGACCAGGTGTGCGGTCCGCCGTCGGGCAGGTCGTACTCCGCGGTGACCACGAACCCCAGCGACTCGTACAGCCGGACGTTCTCGGGCGTCGCCGTCTCCAGGAAGGCGGTCACCCCCGCGGCGTCCGCCTCACGGAGACCGGCGCGGATCACCGCGCGGCCCAGCCCCCGGCCCCGGGCCCGGGGCCGTACCCCCACGGTGCCCAGGAACCAGACCGGCTCCTTCGGCCGGTGCGCCTCCATGGCCTTCTCCGCCGAGGCGTAGGCGTCGGCACGGTCGCCCGCGAGGTTGACCAGCGTGGGCAGCAGTCCGGCCACGACCCCGTCGGCCCCGCCCGAGTCGGGCGTGGACCAGACGGCCACGGCCGACAGGTCGTCGCTCACCCACACCCGGCCGTGCGGCAGGCCGACCTCGGCCAGGAAGAGCCGCTGGAACTCGCGGAGGCGGGCGAGGTGGTCGTCTGCGGAGATCGTGTGCCGGGTGAAGGGGTAGTCCCGGAAGGCCTCGGTGAGGGTCTCGGCCGCCCCGGCCACGTCCTCGCTGACGGCCTCCCTGATCACGGGTCCTCCGGTCGTGTCGGCTTCGAAGATGGCGTCCCCCCGGTGTCGTGTGCTCGCCCCGACCCCGTGCGGGGCACGGGGGAGAGGCTATCGGTCGGGCCGGACCGCCCGCCCTGGGAGAGGAGGTCCGGGCCACCGCCGGGACCGTCGCTCGGTCGGCACCGGACCTGAGGGGGAGCGGGCACCCGGACGGCCCTCCGGGTCGTCCGCGCTCGGAAACGAGGACGACCCGGCAGGCGCGACCTCAGACCCCCTTGCCGCGCAGGTGGAGCAGGCGGAGGATCCACGCGGGCGGCATCCCGCACACCACCAGGAGGGCCAGGTACGCGCGGGCCTCCAACGGTCGGCTGCGCAGGGTCCGGCCGATCCACCGCAGAGCCCGGCCGCGCCGTTTGGCCGAGGCCTCCGCGAAGGCGATCTGCCCCGCGATCCTCGCGTACCCGCGCGGCACCAGCGCGAACTCGGGGTAGCGCTCCAACAGCCAGCGCAGGGCGGTGGAGATGGTCTGCCAGCGCTCCGAGAAGAACGACTTGCGGTGCCACAGCACCCGCACGCCGGGCTCGGGGATGTTGCGGATCGGACCCCGCCGGGCCAGCCTCAGCAGGAGTTCGTAGTCCTCCGCGTAGCTTCCGGGGATCTCCTCGCTCACGGTTCCGCAGCCGTCGATCATGGCCCGGCGCCGGATCAGGAAGGTGGACGGGTGCAGTTCGGTCAGACGCGAACGCAGCAGGTCGGAGAAGGTGACGCTGGTCCGCTCCAGGATCCGCTCGGACTCGACCCGGTCGTAGACCACCTGGATGCCGCAGCACACCATGTCCGTGTCCGGCTCCTCGCGCATGATCTCCACCTGGGCCCTCAGCTTCTCGGGCATCCAGGTGTCGTCGTCGTCGCAGAAGGCCACGAGCTCCGTGTCGGCGCCGAGCACCCCGGTGTTGCGCGCCCCGGCCAGCCCCGGTGTGAGCGTGTTGGTCACCACACGGACCGGACGGTCCCCCTCACCGTGGGTGAGGGTGGGGTCCGGCTGGTCGTTGTCGAACACCACGATGGTGGTGATGCGCCCCGGGTAGTCCTGCTCGACGATCGCGCGCAGGGTGCGCCGCAGCAGCTCGGGCCGGTCCCGGGTGGGCACCACCACGGTCACGGCGGGCCAGGTGTCGCCCGGCACCTCGGCCGTCACCCGGGAACCCGTGTCCCGCCGGGCGCCCTCCTCGACCCCGTCGGCACCGTCCCGGTCGTCGGTGAGCAGGTCGATCAGCTCGCCGGCGCGCCGGGCGGCCCGGTCGGGACCGTCCTCGGCGGCGGGGTCCACGCGGAAGTCCTCGGGGGACTCCCGGGCCTTGTCGATGAAGGCGTGCAGCTGCTGGGCGGTGGCGCAGGCACGCACCCGTCCCGCGTCCTCGACCCGGCGGACGAACAGCAGCTGGTGCTCGTCCACGTGCTCGTCCAGCTCGGGGTCGCGGGCCACCACGACGGGCAGGTGTCCGGCGGCCCGCGCCTGGGTGATGGTTCCGGGGCCCCCGTGTGTGACGACCACGGAGGCCGCGCGCATCGCCTCGGACAGCTCCTCTCCGGACAGGAACGGGGTGCCCGAGGCCTTCTCCGGGGCCCGGCTGTGCCCGTGCTGGACCAGGACGCGCAGGTCGGGGTTGCGCCGGGCGTAGTCGTCGACCCACCTCACGAGGCGGTCGAAGGAGTGGTGGTCGGTGCCGAGGCTGACGACCACGTCGGCGTGGTCGCTGCCCTCGGGGCTCTGGGTGGGACGTGTGGTCTGTTCGGTCACAGGAGCGGTCCTACGGTGATGGCGGTCGGCATGAACGAGCGCTGTTCCTCCCACTGGGCGAGGTACAGCCGGGTGAACGGCTTGCAGAGCCGGGCGGTGAGGGTGGGGGTGTCGATGCGGTCGTACACCTCGATGTAGACGGTGGGGATCCGCATCAGCCAGCCCAGGACGAAGAACGGCAGGGCCACCCCGGCGCCGGTGCTGACCACGGCGGCGGGGCGCAGCGCCCGCATCGTCCGCAGGGCCAGGCCGGTGTTGCGGAGCAGGTTGCCGAGGTGGCGGGTGGTGGGGTGGTGCGCCCAGCGCACCGACTCGTCGGTGAGCGCGGACTCGGCGTCGGGGGTGCGGAAGGTGACCCACACGCGCTCCCTCCCACGCCACCAGGGGCGTAGGGACCGCAGCTGGGTGAGGTGGCCGCCGCTGGAGGCCACCAGGAGAACCGGTCGTTCAGACATACGGTGATCAGTCCATTGCTCTGGGTGTTGGCTTGTGGGTGTCGTGCGCACGGTGGGCGGGCGGACCGGGTTCACCTCCGCAGTTCGAGGCGGTCGCGCAGCCGCCAGACCGTGCCGAGGTGCCCGAGGGCCCCCACCAGCACCGCCGCCGCCAGGACCGGCACTCCGCCGCCGGTCACCGCGTCCAGGAACAGCGGCAGGGCGCCGAACCACACCAGCGCGCTGCCCGTGGCGGCCAGCACCGGGCGGCTCACCGGGTGCAGGACCACCAGGGACCGCAGCTGCCACAGGGGCAGGAGTTTGCGGACCAGCGCGGCGGCCACCAGGGCGACGGCCGCTCCCGCGGCCCCGTACGCGGGTACCAGGAGCACGCACACCGCCACGTTGGCCAGCAGTGACATCACGTTGTTGAGCAGGTTCAGCCCGGTGCGGCCGGTCATCGTCAGGACGAGGTCTCCCATGCCCAGCACCTGGGCGGTCAGCTGGCCCGCGCACACGATCACCAGTGCCAGGACCCCGGACTCGTAGCCGTCCCCGAACAGCCGCATCACCTCGGGGGCGAACACCAGCGCGGTCAGGTACAGCGGCCAGTTCAGGCACACCAGCCAGGCCGTCCCCGCCTGGTACAGCGAACGCACGGCCGCGTGGTCGCGCGCGGCCAGGAGCTCGGCGAAGCGCGGCTGGGCCGCGTAGAGCACGGCCTGGGTGCCGAACTGGCCGACGACCATGATCCGTGTCGCGGCCGTGAAGACCGCCGCCCCGCTCAGCCCGTTCAGCAGCGCCACCATCACCACTCCGCCGCGCTGCACCCCCATCTGGGCGACCCCGCCCAGGGCGCGGGGCAGCGCGAACGACCAGAACACCGCCGGGGTGACCCGCTCGTCGCGGTCCTCGGCGCCGACCGGTGACCGGTCGGCGCCCGTCGTTTCGGTCCCCGCCGGTTCGGCCGGTGTCCCTTCGGCGGGTGCCGGGTCGTCCGGACCGGCGCGGCGCACGATCCGGCCCAGCCAGAACCAGGCCAGCACCGCCGCCGGGAGGTACGGACCGGCCCAGGCCAGGGCCAGCAGCCCGGCCGAACCGGACAGCGCGATCATCCCCACCAGCCCCAGCTGGGCCAGCGGACGGCCCACCTTGTCCACCACGACCGTCACCGACATGTCGTGGTGGGCGCGGGTCGCCGCCAGCGCGGAGTCGGTGAGCACGGCGAAGGGCAGGAAGAGCGCCAGGGTCCGCAGGTAGGCGGCGGCCTCCTCCGAGCCCAGCGCCTCGGCCAGCGGTCCGGCGAAGACCATCAGTCCGGCCGCGACCAGGCAGGACGCCAGCACTGCGGGTCCCAGCGCCAGGCGCAGCAGCACCGGCACGCCCTCGGGGCGGCCGAACACCCGCATCCGGGCGATGAAGTACACCAGCCCGTCCGGGGCGCCCGCGTTGGCCACCGCCGCCATGATCAGGAACACCGAGGTGGCGGAGAACAGCAGTCCGGCCGTGTCCTGCGAGAAGGCCCGGGTGATCGCCACGATCAGCGCGAGGTTGAGCGCGGCGCTCACCACCGCCCCGGCCATGTTCACCACACCGCCGCGCAGGACCCGGCCCAGGCCGTTCCCGCGCCGTGTCCCCGTGGGGGTCACGCGCACCACGAGGGGGTGCGCCCCCACCAGGTGGCCAGCCGGGCGTCGCTGTCCGCGAAACGCGAGGTGAGCTCGGCGCGCAGGGTCTCGGGCATCACCGCGCGCTTGCGGGCGTTGTGCCGCCCCAGGGAGAGGTCCGGCCCCGGCGGAAGGCCGAGGAAGTCCAGGATCCCGGCCAGCGCGCGGGGACCGCCGTCGAACAGGTCCGCGTAGTCCACCACGTGCATGCGCTCACGACCCACCGCCGCCTCCATCCGCTCCAGCTGGTCCGCGTAGCGGCCCCGCGCCACGTACCCGTGGTGCTGGTGCGAGTGGGAGTGGTGGCCGGGGTCCTCCACCAGCCGTTCCTCGGTCCCGGCCAACCGCCGCTCCTCCAGTTCGAGGGCGCGCGCGAACGGCTCGGTCTCGAACCCCCGCGCGGTCTCGTGGGCGTGCGCCGAGTAGGCCCGCTCGACGGGGTCGCGCAGGATCACCACGATCCGCGCCTCCGGCAGCTCCTTGGCGATCCGCTCGGCGGAGAGCGGGTGGAACAGGTAGTAGGGGCTGGACTCGAACACCCGGACCCGGGGCCGCCCCCACCGGGGACGCAGGGACGCGCGCAGCGGGAAGTGCGAGCGGTACCAGTCCGGTCCGTGGTGGTGGCCGGTGTCGAAGTAGTGCACGCCCTTGCGCAGGACCGGCCCGGTCGCCCCCGGATGCTGGGACAGGGCCTTGAAGAGCGAGGTGGTGCCCGAACGCTGGGCTCCGCAGATGAGGAAGTCGGGCACGGCCCGGGCGGCGCTGGTGACACCGCCCAGGCCGTCCGCGAGCGGCAGCAGGGCGCGCCGTGCCGGGACGGCCAGGCGGTTCAGGGGCGAGGTGGCCCGGGGCATGGGCGAGCTCCTTGTGTGCGTGGCCCCCGTCCGGGGACGGGGGCCGGGCTGATGTCGGCCAGCCGCGGAGCGGGCGCGGCTGCTACTGCGTGGCGTGCGCCGGGGCGGTCCGGCACGGCCGTCAGACGGGGCGGACGGCCTCGTGGGCCGCCCTCTCCTGGAGCCCGTCCAACGCGGGCAGCAGCCAGTCGTCGACGGCGGCCATGCCGCTGCCGGACTCCGCCTGGCGGTCGTGCAGGTAACGCGTGGCGAGGTCGATCAGGTACAGGGCCATCACCGTGGACACGGTGTGGTCCCGCAGTCCGAACCCCGCCAGCATCGGATCGCGGAGCAGCCGGGTACCGCTGTCCAGCCACCGGTGGACACCCGGGTGCACCCCGGCCTGCACGCACTCGTTGAGGTCGAAGTGCAGGGCGTCGAACCCCGCTGGTGCGTCCATGGTGAGGCGCTCCCAGTCCCAAACGAAGGCACGACGCGCCGTGCTCGCGATGTTCCACCTGGTCAGGTCGCCGTGCCAGGCCCCGAAGGGCAGGGACACGTCGGGCAGCCGGTGCAGCGCGGTACGCAGGGGCGTGGCCTCGGGACGCGCGCCGAGCCGGGCGATCCGCTCGTCCAGGGACCTCCGGTAGGGGCTCTCCGAGAGTCTGCGCTCGCGCACCTCGGAGATCCCCACGATCTGGGTGACACAGCGCAGCAGCTGGTGCCGGGTGGGCCGGTCCGTCTGGTGGCCGACCGGCAGCGCCTCCTGCACCAGCATCGGGTGGCCGTTCCACTCGCCGTCGTAGAGCGGGCGGGGCACGGTCACGTCCCGCAGCCGGGCCCGCGACAGGCGGTGCAGGGCCCGCGTCTCGGCGCGCACCAGGCGGGCGGTGAGGTCGTTGACGCCCACCTTGGCGTAGCCGATGGTGCGCCCGCCCGGGGTGAGCAGGAGCAGGACCGGTTTGCGGTTGGCACGCGGCGGGCCCACGTGGATCGCGATGGCCAGCTCGCGGTCCAGGGCGGTGGTGAGCGCGTGCTCGATCCCCGGCCCCGCGCCGACGAAGAGCCGGTCGCGCAGGAGCAGCGGAGCCACCCCGGTGGCGAAGGCGCTGGTCAGCATCAGGGTCCGCAGCCGCTCGCGCAGGGAGTGCCCCTGGGCGAAGGAGGTGATCCCCCTCGTGGCCGCCGAGCGGTTGTGCGCGGGCAGGATCACCCGGGGGTTGTGGGCGTTGGGCACCGGTAGGTACTGGTTGCCCCGGTTGCGGTACGCCATGCGCCGCACCGCCCCGTCACCCGTGCCGAGCAGGCCCCCGCAGGGCCACAACACCGCCGCGAGGTCGGTCAGATAGGTGGTCTCGCTGTTCACCAGGCACCCCCGCCGGTGTGCGCGGTCCCGCGTCGCCGGAGCACCGGTTCCTCGCCGCGCCAGAGCAGGGCGACGGCGATCATGGTGACGGCGAGGGGGGACATCAGCGCGACGTAGAAGAACATGTACCAGAACAGAAGCAGGACGGTCAGCAGTGCTCCCTGACCGACCGGAGTGGACGCGGCGCGGTAGCGCCAGGCCACCCAGGCGAAGAACCCGAAGAGCAGGACGGTGCCCACCCAGCCGCTGGAGATCAGGGTGATCCACAGCTGCCCGGCGTTGCCGATCACGTGCTGCCCGCAGCCGGGGCAGTCGGCCGTGGGGCCGATCGCGATGGAGTCGGAGCTGCCCAGCGCCTCCCGGGTGGTGCCCCAGCCGTTGACCGGGGACAGATGGGCGGCCTCGACGGACGCGGCGTTGGTGGCCGCCCGCCCGTTGTCGCTGTGCGGGTTGTCCGCCCGGGCGCGGACCACGTCCGCGAGCGGCGACAGGGCCAGGGCGATCAGCACCGCGACCACGGCCACCGCCCCGGCGCCGACCAGGACGACGCGGCCCCGGCGCACCGCCTGCACCGCGCCGAACGCCAGGGAGAGCGCCAGCCCGGCCCACAGAGCGCGGTTGAGGGAGTGCACGACCGGGGCCACGGACACGGCGACCAGGGCCAGGGCGCCCAGCCGGGTCCACCCGGACCCCTGGACGAACCAGCCGACCACGACCCACACCAGCAGCAGGGACAGCATGTAGCCCCACACGTTGGTGTACTCCCACGGCGCCTTCGGGCGGGCCGACTCGACCCCGCCGAACACGTCCATGACCTGGGCGGACGCCGGATGGATCAGCGTCTGCATGTAGGGGTCCTTCGCCAGTGACCCCGGGACCAGGTACTCCAGCGGAGCCGTGAACTCGAAGCGGGGCGCGAGCATGCCGAGGTAGCCCCCGGCGACCGTCACCACGCACAGCACCGCCAGCGCCCACACCACGACGCGGACCGGGAGCTCACGCTCGGTCAGGTTGCCCACGTAGAGGAGCAGCACCGTGAGCACGAGGTAGTTGATCACCCGGAGCAGGGCGCCCGGGTAGCCGCCGCTCTCCGGAACCGTCCCGGGCATCTCCAACGGGACCAGGGCCAGGCCCAGGACCGTCCACACCAGGAAGAGCCCCCACAGCCAGAAGCCGGGCGGGACCCGCAGCCCGACCGTCCGGTGTCGGCGGACCAGTTCGGCCAGCATGGGGACGGCGAAGAGCCAGTAGGCGAACTGGCCCATTCCCAGCGCCCACCACAGCGGGTACCCGGCCAGCAGCCACACCAGCGGGTTCCCGGTGACCGGGGCGCCCCCGCGTCGCGGAGCGACCTCCCAGGCCGAACCGTGCACGTCTCGGCCGCCGACGGCGGCGCCCCGGCCGGTCAACGCCGTGACCCCGCTGCCGCGGGCCTGTGCTTGGTCGACTTCTTCTTCGCGGACGCGGTGGCCTTGCCCTTGGCGGGTCCGCCGTTCGACCCCGCCGGAACCTCGGCCCCGGCGTCGTCGCCCTCGGCGGTCTCGACGGCCTCAGCAGGCTCGGAGGTCTCCGTGCCCTCGTCCGCCCCATCGGCCCCGGAGGCCACGGCAGCTTCGGCCTCCGCGACCCCGGCAGCTTCAGCATTGCCAGTGCCCTCGGAGGTCCCGGCAGACTCAGCAATCCCGGCAGCCGCGACGGTCCCGGTGCCCCCGGCTGTCTCCTTGCCCTCAGCGGCAGCAGTACCACCGCCACCCGTCGCGGCGGAGTCAGCGGCCTTGGCGGTCGCGGCGGCCTTGCCGACCCCGGCGCCCACCTCAGCGGTCTCGACAGTTTCAGTGGCCCCGGTGGACGTGATGGTCGCGGTGTCCCCGGCGGCCCCGACAGTCTCAGCGGAACCGGTGGACTCCGTGCCCTCGGCAGCCCCGGTGGTCGCGGCAGCCCCGGTGGTCGCGGCGTCGTCGGACCCCTGCGGCGTCGCTGCGGGCCCCGGCTCCGGCTGGCGGGGCACGGTGACGACGCCCGGGACGGTCACCCCGAACCGCGCACCGGCGGCGACCAGGGCGGTCAGGTCGGCACGGCGGGTCCGGCCCAGCTCGACCACGGGAAGCAGGAGGTCGGCGGACCCGGCCAGGGCGTGGGCGTCGGCGCTCTCCACCACGGAGGCGGTCACGACCACCACGAACGCGGCGCGCGGACGCAGCAGCTCCACCAGTTCGGCGGCGCCGCCCTGGATCGGGGCGACGGTCCCGGGGCGTCCGTGGCGGAGCACGCTCAGACGCGGCACGGCGGTGGGGCGGGCCTCCAGGTCGGCGGGGTCCTCCCCGTCCACCAGGACCTCGGTGAGTCCGGGCCCCGGTGGCAGGTCGAGGAGCACCTCGGCGGCGTCGGTGCGTGGGTCGGCGCAGACCAGCAGCGTCGGGGAACCGGTCCGGGCCAGGGCGGCGGCCAGGTTCACGGCGGCGGCGGTGCCCGCGCGTCCCGGGGTGGTCCCGGCGACCACGAGCACGTGCCCGGGGACCGGCCGGTCGTCGGCGTCGTCACCGGTGTCGGTTACGGGGGAGGCCCCGGAAAGACGGGCGCGGGCCAGGTGCGCGAACTCGTTGGCGTGCTGGCCGCCGGGGTCAGTGTCGGTGAGCAGCCCCGGGGCGGGGGCGGAGCGGTCGGCCGTCCGCGCGGTGGACAGGTCCAGCAGGACGGGGACGGTGCCCACGCGGGCGGTGTCCTCGGTGTCGTGCACGCGCGGGTCCAGGCGGTCGCGGACCACGGCCGCCAGCAACCCGGTGAGCAGACCGAGGGCGACCCCGGCGACCAGCCACAGCGCGGGCACGGGGGAGGAGGGGGACTCGGGCAGTTCGGCGGGGGTGATCACCTGGCCGGGGGAGAAGGTCTCCAGCAGGGCGCTGAGCGGGCTGATGCCGTTGCCGAGGTCGCTGATCTCCTGGCGCAGCCCGTCCGCCTGGGCGTCGGCGCTCGCCTGCGCGGGGCCCGATCCGCCCGAGTCGAGCTCGGACAGCCGCTCGTACAGGGCGTCCTGCTCGTCGCGCAGGGCGTCCAGCCGTCCGTCGATCAGGGCGCGGGTCCGCTCCGCCCGGTGCTCCAGGTAGGCGGTGGCGAGGGCGTCGGCGCCGTCCCGGGCCGCCTCCGGGGAGCGGGCGGAGTAGTGGAGTTCGAGGATGTTGCTGTTGGAGGGGACGGTGACCTCGATCCGCTCCCGCAGGTCGGCGGGGGAGGGGTCACCGGGAAGCGCCGCCGCCATTCCACGGGTGACCTGGTCGGAGACGACCACCTGGGCCTCGCTGTCGAGGTTGACGTCCCCGGTCAGGCGGCCGGACCGCTCGCCGGTGAACTCGGCCATCTCGGTCGGCTGGACCTGCACGGCCGCCACGGAGGTGTAGGTCGACGGAACCGCGAACAGACCGGCGGTGGCGAGGACCAGCCCGCCGAGCACCCCGGCGCCCACCAGGCGCCAGCGGCGCCTCAGCAGCGCGGTGTACTCCTTCAGTTCCGGTCCGGACGGGCCTGGGACGTCGGTGTCCATCGGGTCCTCTCCACACAGACATGGCAGCACTTTTAGTGAACGATTGCATACTAAGTGTAATCCCTTTGGCTGCGGCTGGTGGTTTGGGAAACCACGCATTTCCCATGTGGTGATGTCCGCAAACCGGCTATGACGTGGGACGATCCACCCAGAGTCGGGCGAAGGCACCCGAAACGACGGAGGGGGCGGTGAGGGGAGACCCCCACCGCCCCCTGTTCGGAGCCCTGTCGTTTCGGCTAGCCGCCGAGGATCACCGGGGGCAGCCCGGTGTTCGACTCCCACGCCTCGTCGCAGTCCTTCTGGGTGGACACCGTGTGGGATCTGGCGGAGCAGGCGCGGTACTCCGCGGCCTGGTCCTGGTAGACGAACAGGACCGAGAGCATGGCCGAGGACACGACGATCCCGATCACGCCCAGGGCCACGCTCATCAGCGCGCCCGGAGCCTGCGACCCGTGCGAACGCGCGGCGCGTCGGGCACGGAACCCCTGCACCACACCGAACACGGACAGCACGACGCCGTAGGGCGGGAAGAGCAGACCCGCCAAGCCCAGGAACAGCCCCCACAGGCCTCCTCGCTCGACCCTGGGCGGCTGGCCGTCGGCACGGGGCTCCGGGCTGTTGTCGGTCACAGGTTCACTCCTTCGGGGACGCCCCGCACCATGGGGCGCCGTGGTCCGCTCGCCCGAGCGGATCGCGTGGCGTTGGTGAGACGGGACCGCGCACCCCCTCCGAGGCCTCCACCGGAGGCGGAGACGGCCCGGTCCGCGTGAGGTAGACGCTACCCGGCCCGATAGGGTGGGAACGCGGACGGGCCGACGAGGCCCAGGCCTGGCGTCCGTACCAGGCGTACGCGCATCCCGGATGCTGTGCCGTCCCCCGGCGCCCCCGGGAGTGGGGACCCGGTCCCCGCACCGTTCTTCTACACATGAGGGAGACGCACGCTTTGTCCGCGCGAGTGGTGGTTCTCATATCGGGGACGGGCAGCAACATGGCCGCCCTGACGGAAGCCGCGAAGGACCCCTCCTACGGGGCCGAGATCGTCGCAGTGGGAACGGACCGCGAGGGAACACGGGGCGTGGAGGTCGCTGACGCGGCCGGAATCCCCACCTTCGTCGTCCCCTTCCGCTCCTTCTCCGACAGGTCCGCCTGGGACGCGGCCATGTCCGACCGGATCGCGGAGCACGAGCCCGACCTCGTGGTCTCCGCCGGGTTCATGCGCATCCTCGGGCCCGCCGTGATCGGCCGTCACCAGGCCGTCAACATCCACCCGGCCCTGCTGCCCTCCTTCCCCGGCGCGCACGCCGTGCGTGACGCGCTGGCCCACGGTGTCCGCGTCACCGGCACCACCATCCACTTCCTCGACGAGGGCGTCGACTCCGGTCCGATCATCGACCAGGTCGCGGTGCCCGTCGAGGACGGTGACGACGAGTCCAGCCTCCACGAGCGGATCAAGGTCGTGGAGCGGCGGATGCTGGTCGACACGGTCGGCCGCCTCGCCCGCGAGGGCTGGACCATCGACGGCAGGCACGTGCGGTTCGGCCGCACCGACACGAAGGAGTCCCGGTGACCCAGCAGGCCATCAGGCGTGCGTTGATCAGCGTCTACGACAAGACCGGCCTGGAGGAGCTCGGCCTCGGCCTGGCTGAGGCCGGAGTGGAGATCGTCTCCACCGGCTCCACCGCCGCCCGCCTCACCGAGGCCGGCGTCCCCGTCACCCCCGTCGAGGACGTCACGGGCTTCCCGGAGATCATGGAGGGCCGGGTCAAGACCCTGCACCCCTCCGTGCACGGCGGTCTCCTCGCCGACCAGAACAACCCCGACCACGTCGCGAAGATCCGCGAACTGGGCATCGCCCCCTTCGACCTGGTCGTGGTCAACCTCTACCCCTTCTCCGACACCGTCGCCTCCGGTGCCTCCGAGGCCGACTGCATCGAGAAGATCGACATCGGCGGGCCCGCCATGGTGCGCGCCTCGGCCAAGAACCACGGCAGCGTGGCGATCGTGGTCGACCCCGCCAGCTACGGAGCGACCCTCGAAGCGGTCCGCGCGGGCGGCTACACCCTCGACGAGCGCAAGGGCCTGGCCGGGCTGGCCTTCCAGCACACCGCCGCCTACGACGCCGCCGTCGCCGACTGGTTCGCGGGCACCTACGCCCCCGACACCGAGGCCGAGAGCACCGGCTGGCCCGCCTTCCGCGCCTCCGTGCACACCCGCCAGGCGGCCCTGCGGTACGGGGAGAACCCGCACCAGAAGGCGGCCCTGTACACCGAGGCCACGCCCGGTGGCCTGGCCGGGGCCGAGCAGCTGCACGGCAAGGCGATGTCGTACAACAACTACGTCGACGCCGACGCCGCACTGCGCGCC
This sequence comes from Nocardiopsis eucommiae, assembly GCF_965344335.1. NCBI lineage: Bacteria > Bacillati > Actinomycetota > Actinomycetes > Streptosporangiales > Nocardiopsidaceae > Nocardiopsis > Nocardiopsis eucommiae. The sequence continues at coordinate 62,562 of NZ_CBDRIY010000018.1, read as the reverse complement.
GCCCACGACTTCGACGAGCCGTGCGTGGCGATCATCAAGCACGCCAACCCGTGCGGGATCGCCGTGGGCGCCGACAACGCCGAGGCGCACCGCAAGGCGCACGCCAGCGACCCGGTCTCCGCGTTCGGCGGCGTGATCGCCACCAACCGCGAGGTCGGCGCCGCGCTGGCCGAGCAGATCTCCGAGGTCTTCACCGAGGTGGTCGTCGCCCCCGGCTTCACCCCCGAAGCCGTCGAGACGCTGTCCCGCAAGAAGAACATCCGCCTGCTGGTGGTCTCCCAACCCGACCGGGGTCCGCGTGTGGAGACCCGCCAGATCAGCGGCGGCCTGCTGGTCCAGGACACCGACGTCATCGACGCCGAGGGCGACGACCCGGCCGCGTGGACGCTGGCCACCGGGGCGCCCGCCGACGCGGAGCTCCTCGCCGACCTCGTGTTCGCCTGGAAGGCGGTGCGCGCGGTCAAGTCCAACGCGATCCTGCTCGCCTCCGACGGCGCGACCGTGGGCGTCGGCATGGGTCAGGTGAACCGGGTCGACTCCGCCGGTCTCGCGGTCTCCCGCGCCGGGGAGCGCGTGCGGGGTTCCGTGGCCGCCAGCGACGCCTTCTTCCCGTTCGCGGACGGCCTGGAGATCCTCACCAAGGCCGGGGTCCGCGCCGTGGTCCAGCCCGGTGGGTCGGTGCGCGACACCGAGGTGATCGCCGCCGCCGAGGCGGCCGGGGTCACCATGTACCTCACCGGCACCCGCCACTTCTTCCACTAACCAGTCAGCGAGGAGCTACGCATGAGCGCGACCGTTCTGGACGGCAAGGCCACCGCCAAGGCCATCAGGGAGGAACTGGCGGAGCGGGTGGCGAAGCTGCACGCCAAGGGCGTCGTCCCCGGTCTGGGCACCGTCCTGGTCGGTGACGACCCGGGCAGCCACTCCTACGTGCGCGGCAAGCACCGTGACTGCGCCCAGGTGGGGATCGCCAGCATCCGCCGCGACCTGCCCGCCGACGCGACCCAGGAGCAGGTGGAGCAGGCCGTCCGCGAGCTCAACGAGGACCCGGCCTGCACGGGGTACATCGTGCAGCTGCCGCTTCCCCGGGGTCTGGACGAGAACCGGGTGCTCGGGCTGATCGACCCGGACAAGGACGCGGACGGGCTCCAGCCGGTCAACCTGGGCAAGCTGGTCCTCATGGAGAAGGCGCCGCTGCCGTGCACCCCGCGCGGCATCGTGGAGCTGCTGAACCGCTACGAGGTGCCGATCAAGGGCGCCGAGGTCGTCGTGGTGGGACGGGGGGTGACCGTGGGCCGTCCCCTGGGCCTGCTGCTCACGCGTCGGTCGGAGAACGCCACCGTCACCCTGTGCCACACGGGTACCCGTGACCTGGCCGAGCACACGCGCCGGGCGGACATCGTCGTGGCCGGTGCGGGTGTTCCGGGGATCATCACCAAGGACATGGTCAAGCCGGGTGCGGCCGTGCTGGACGTGGGTGTCTCGCGCACCGAGGAGGGTCTGGTCGGGGATGTCGCGCTCGACGTTCCCGAGGTCGCGGGGCACGTGTCGCCCAACCCCGGTGGCGTGGGCCCGATGACCCGGGCGATGCTCCTGGTCAACGTGGTCGAGGCCGCCGAACGCCAGGCCGCCGGGCTCTAGGCTCAGGTTTGTGGAGGGGGCGGTCCCGGGCGGGGCCGCTCCCTCAGCTGACGGGCTCGCGCTGGCTGGAGCAAGGCAATCCGAACGACGCGGCCTGGGAGAGCATTGAGCCTTATGGCGACTACGGGAGGAATGTTCCCAGTGTCCGTATTTCGAGAAGTTGGAAAAATGGCTACTTGTCACTGGTGAGTTGCCAGTTCAAAGAGTCTGCTCCCCGCGCACGCGGGGATGGACCCCCAGGTGACGGAGAGCTTGTAGGCCCTTCCGCCTGCTCCCCGCGCACGCGGGGATGGACCCATGGCATGAACTTCCGGGTGGTCAGCGTCCGACTGCTCCCCGCGCACGCGGGGATGGACCCATGGTTCCTCCGGTGGTTCGTGGGGGCGTCGCCTGCTCCCCGCGCACGCGGGGATGGACCCCGTCGCCCAGGTCACGGCTCTCCCGCCAGATCCTGCTCCCCGCGCACGCGGGGATGGACCCGGATGGTTGCGGGGGCAGAGCCAGCGCCCGGGCTGCTCCCCGCGCACGCGGGGATGGACCCGGCTCACGCCGCCCAGGGGCGCACCGTGGATACTGCTCCCCGCGCACGCGGGGATGGACCCACGTCCGCGAGGAGCTGTGCAGTGGGCGCGGTCTGCTCCCCGCGCACGCGGGGATGGACCCGGCTCACGCCGCCCAGGGGCGCACCGTGGATACTGCTCCCCGCGCACGCGGGGATGGACCCCGCCACGTTGAACGCGACCGGCTGCTGGGCCTCTGCTCCCCGCGCACGCGGGGATGGACCCGTCACCTCGCGGGTGATCGCGGACACCGAGATCTGCTCCCCGCGCACGCGGGGATGGACCCGGGTCTTGAGCATGACGGTGAGGGCGTCGGTGCTGCTCCCCGCGCACGCGGGGATGGACCCCTGGCCGACGTCGGTCTGGGCGGCCTCGATGACTGCTCCCCGCGCACGCGGGGATGGACCCGCCAGGAACGCGGCGACTCCGGACTGTGCTCCCGGGGGAGCATCCCGAGCACTGCTCCCCGCGCACGCGGGGATGGACCCCAGGCCGGGTCCCCGTCATCACCACTGCTGGGCTGCTCCCCGCGCACGCGGGGTGTGTGGTGCCGCGCGGTGCGAATGGTCAGCGATCGACTCAGGGCAGCCGGATTGAGCACCAGGCCCCCGGGCTGTGATCGAATATTCAGACGGCCCTGGAAGTGTGGCCGAGTCCTGCTATGAGGCTGAGGTCAGACGCTGCCCGTCGTGGCTACGGACATGCGGGGCGTTGTGGTCCAGGGCGTCGAGGAGGCGGATCGCGTAGGCCTCGGTCATGAGCTCGGTGACATCGTCGGGTGTGAGCCAGCTGACCTTGGTCGACTCGGTGGAAGGGCGTTCCGTGCCTCCGGAGGGCTTGCAGCGGAAGACCAGGGCGATGATCCCCCGAGTGGTGTTCTTGTAGACCCCGGTGAGTTGGTCCAATTCGACGTGGATGCCGGTCTCCTCCCAGACTTCACGGCGTACCCCTTCTTCCGGGGTCTCCGAGAGTTCCAGGACACCTCCAGGAAGTTCCCACCTTCCGTTGTCCGCACGACGGACGGCAAGAAACCGGCCGTCGTCATTGATGACGGCTCCTGCGACGGACACGGAATGGAGCGGCGTTGACGGCCGATCCCCAGTGCTGTCACCCATATACATGAGCATAGGAGGTGTGGAAGGACCATCGCGAGCGTTGTAGGGGCAACGTCCGGTAAGCCCCGGTATCTCCAGATCGCGGATGACATCGAGGAGCAGATCAGGAGCGCTCGGTTGGCTCCCGCTGAGGAGGTTCCGAGCGAGAACGCTCTGATGGAACGCTATGGCGTTTCGTTGGGAACGGTTCATAAGGCGATCGCCCAGTTGCGTACCTCAGGGCTGGTGGAGACGTTCCAGGGCAAGGGGCCCTTCGTCAAGTCCCGGCCTCCGGTCACCCGCAAGTCCTCGGACCGGTTCCGGCGCTCGCACCGCCGAGCTGGGAAGGCCGCTTACATCGCGGAGAGTGAGCAGGCCGGGTGAAGCCCAGTGTCCAGGTTCTCTCCGTTGGACCGGTGGCCTGCTGACAGGGTCGCCTACTTCCTGTCGGCTGGGCGGAAACATACTGTTAGCGCAGATGGATGCAAAGAAGGGCCCCACCTCACGGTGTGGGCCCTTTGTCCTTCTCCAGATCAGCCAGTGGTGCCTACTGCGGCAAGCAGGGCTGCTGACCACTCCCCGTGGGCGAAGGCCAGGTGTCCAGCCTCACGATTCTTCGTGTCGCGGACGGCGTGCATAGCCGGGGTGTCAGCGATCGACGCAGTCGTTGGCGTTAGCGCTGTAGCTGGACTTGCGGAAGTCCAGTCCGGTGACAGATGAGGACGAATGCATGTGGTGCCTCTAGTCCGTGATGAGCTGCTTCATCAGCTCAATGGACGCAGCCTTGGACAAGGCGTCCATGCTGACGTGTTCGAATACCTTGCTGCCACGGGGCAGCGGGCACTGTATTCGCGGAAATGAGCACCAGGGAGCCCTCGCAGCCGCGGGGGCTCCCTTCTGCCAGCTTAGGATCGCGTGCTGTGTAGCAGCGCGACCCACTCCGGTCCGGAGAACGGCAGGTAGCCACGCTCGGGATACTTTGAGTCGCGGACTACGGTGCCCCCGGGGATGTCGGCGACAGCGACACAGTCGCTCCGGTCGCTGTAACTCGACGTACGAAAGCTGAGTGTGTCGGGATTGGGAATGAGGTTCACTTTGCTCTCTCAGGATGCCTTGGCAATGTCACGCAGGTAGGCGACGCTCTCGTCAACGCCGAGGGCCCTGCTCACGAGGTGATTAAAGAGGGTTCGGTAACGGGCAATTTCGTCTGGCTCCTCCAAAAATAGGCCGTCTTGGTCCATTTCGAGGTAGACAACTGGTTCGGCTGCTGCGAAGTCCATCAGAACGAAGCTGCCCTTCGCCCCTGCGTGGATGCCAGCGCTGAACGGGACCACCTGGATCGTGATGCCTTCACCGTTGTCAGCCATATCGGCCAAGTGCCCAGCCTGCTCACGGCATACCTCTGGGTTGGCGCGCAGTCTTTCGATCGCTCCCGCGTCGATCACTGCCCAGAGGCCTGGCCGGTTCTCACTGGCGAGGATCTCCTGCCTGCGGCGGCGTGCGTCCACCACGCGCAGAATGTCTACGGGGTCTCGGACTAGGTTTGCCGATCTCGCCAAAAGTTCCACATAGCCCGGTGTTTGTAGCAGCCCCGGAACGATCATCGGCTGGTATGTGCTGATGGCGGTCGCATCAGATTCCAGAACCGGGAACTCGTCTGGGATGACGTCGCTGTACTTCGTCCACCAGCCCTTCTTCCCTGCCTGGCGGGTGATGGCGACCAGAGCTTCGCGACGCTGTGGGTCATCTACTCCGTAGACGTCCAGCAGGGCTCGCACCTCGACGACGCTGGGGCGAAGACGGACACCGGTTTCGATGTTCGAGACCTTGCCGATGCTCCATTCGGTGGCGGCTGCCGCATCGTCCAGGGTCATCCCCGCTGCGATCCGGTAGCGGCGGAGCTCCTCAGAGAGCCGTCGCCTGCGGACGCTTGGACGTGATGGATCAGACATGGGGGCTCTCTCCTGGGGCGGTGTCTCTGAGGATGTTACGGCTGGTCGGCGATTCGGTCATCCAGTAACAGACAGGTTGAAATCCTCAGAGTATGGTGAACAGGAAAATCTAAAGACATTGAAAGTCTGAAGTTTTCATGGTTTCCTGAGTTTACTCAATCCCAAGCTGGGCTTCCTACCTGGCACTTGAGCTCCAGGAGGTGTGCGCTGATGGCGCCCCGATCCCTCAATCTTTCTGCGCTGGTGCTGGCATGTGTGTGCCATCTCGTGTCCGTGGCGTTCCATCGCCGTCGTCCCAGGCAGGCCGCACGCGTGCGAGCCTTCGCCGCGAACCCCCGCCGCACCAGTGTTCGTTCCCGTGGTCCGTTGATCCCCTCGCCCCGAAGGCCGATCGACTCCGCACCCATGCTGGTCCTGGAGGCTGTCCTGTCCGGGCTGCGGCGGTTGGCGGTGGCCACGTGAGCGTGTTCTCCCCAGAGCTGACCACCCGCGAGGCCACAGTCCCTCTGGCCAGCTTCATCAAGCCCTTCCACGCCCACTACTTCTCCCGCACGGTGGGCACGCCGTTCCGTAAGCGCAAGTACGCCTTCGCCGGACTCCCCGCCCTCATGCCCCTGGTCCGCGCGTTCCTGGACACCAGCGCCGCCGAACGCTCCCCCGACTACCGGTTCCTGTTCACGCTGCTCGGCTCGGAATTGGCCAACAACGCCATCGCTCACTCCCTGTCGAGTGAGCACGGACAGACCTACTCACTCACCGTCGACCGGGGCGCGACGGGAATGACGCTGACCTGCCAAGACCAGGGCACCCGGCACCCCATGGCCCCTGGTCCGCTCACCGCCACCGACCTTCCGGTCCTCACCACCGAGACGGGCGCGGGCATGGGGCAGGGGATCGGGTTGGGGTTGGTCAACGCGTTGGCGGACCGGTGGGGCGACAACGGCAACCCGAAGTTCCGCCAGGTCTGGTTCCACCTCTCCTACGACCTCACCCACAACCCGTGGTCGCAGATCAACACCGAAGAGGGCGAGGTGGATTGCTGATGTTGGACATCGGCACCCGGGACCTGCTCGCGACCGCAGAGGACGCGTTGGCCGCCCCCGCTCATCTGACTCCCGCGCAGGTGGACGTGTGGCACAACCACACCCTGCGCAATCGCCTCCCCCTGGTCCTGGAAGCCCTGCGCATCGCCCGCGAGGGGGGCAACGCCGAACAGGCGATGCAGCTCATCGACCAGGCGATCCACGACCATCCCGCACCCACTCGGGTGCCCGGCAACAGGCCCGAATCAGGGCAGGTTCCGAAGCAGAACAACCCGCACACGGAGTCGCTGCCGATCCCCGAACACGTGCTCTGCACCCTGCTCCACAAGCACTGGAACATGACCGTGGAGGGCCAGGTTCCCCACGAGACCTTCGTGGCCCGCCGTCCCCTCGGGTGGACCGGGGATGGTGACCCCTACGAGCGCATCACCGCACCCAACCGCACCGAACTCCTACGGCTGCTCGCCCACCGCCACCTCGGAGTCCACAGGAGCGATCCGGAACCTCCGCCCGCAGCCTGAGCCCCGAAGCCAGTCCATGAAAAAGCTCTGGCGGGTGCAGCAACACCCCCAGAGCAGGCCGACACCCCAACCCCGTTGAAGAGAAAGAGATTGCCGACATGGCTATTGTGCCGCACCCCCCTGCCCTGGACCACACGAACAGCCCGCCCGAGAACGAGTCTCGGTGGGAGTGCCGCGTCTACCCGGGCCAGTTCTCCCAGACCAGCCAGGTACGCACCGACCTCACCTGCGACCTGGAGCGGACGACCCGTCTTCCGGTCGAGGTGCGGGAAGACATGGTGTTGTGCGTGAGCGAGATGTTCGCCAACGCCTGTGAACACTCCCGCTCCGGAGAAGACCCCGAGGGCCGGGTGGTGCGCACCCTGGACCTGCCCCGGCCGGGCACGGTGCGGGTCTCGATCATCGATGACGGCATCCGCACCAACACCTCGGACTCTTCTCCGAGGGTTCCGCGCAGGCGCACAAGGAGGGAATGGGATCAGGCTGAGCGCGGCCGGGGTCTGCTGCTGCTTGGTCACCTGGCCACCCGTTGGGGGTTCCGGCCGGTGTTGGACTTCCCGTTCTGTGCCGGGCTGGGCACCGTGATCTGGGCCGAGTTCACCCACCCCGCCCTGACCACCCTGTCCGCTGGCGGGAACTCTTGTGGGGGTGTGCGATGACCGGGCCTCAGGTCCGGGAGGAGATCCGGTCGATCCTGACCGCTCCCCGAGGCCACCGCTTCCCCCGACCCGGAGAACGCCCGCCGAGGAAGTCCGTCCCTCCGGTCACCGCCTCTCGGATGTCCCCTCCCCGGAGTGTTCCGGCCAAGGTGGACGCACCCCGGCCGGGATCGCCTCGGTCGGAGATGCCCTGGGAGGAGACCTACCAGGCCAGGCGGGAACGGCTGCTGCGCCAGATGGACGGTAACCCCAGGGTGGCGTACATGCTCCAGCACGGACCGGTTCCGCACTGGGTGAAGGTGGCTCGCAAACAGCGCGAACAGAACGCCCGGGAAGCGGCCGCTGCCCGGAGGAAGCCGAATACCGAACTTCCCCGAGGTCGCCACCGGGCGCCGCGCTCTTGGTGGGGGTGGCCCGCCACAGCCATGGGAGCGTCCCTGCTCTACGGTCTGCACGTCCTGGACACCGTCGGCCCGGCTCTGGCCGCCCACAACATCGGCATCCTGACTTAGCCCAACACAAGAAGGACGGGGGCTCGGAGGCAACAACGCCACCGGGCCCCACGATCATGTGTGCTGGGACAGGTCCATGCGCTGTGTGCAGCGTCCGTCGCCGCGGTCGAGGTCCGCGACCAGCTGTCGGTGGGGTGGCCGAACGCCGACCAGTGGTGAAATCGGCACGCTGGGAAGGTTGGTCCTGATGTAGCGTCCCAAGGAGTCCCGGTTCGGCCGGAGCAAGACATCCAACCCACGCAGGTTCGGAAAGCGCTGAGCCCTATGGAGATTGCTGTCCGTATGTTCCCAGTGTCCGTATTTCGAGAAGTTGGAAAAACGGCCACTTGCCGCTGGTAAGTTGCTAGGTCAAAGAGTCTGCTCCCCGCGCACGCGGGGATGGTCCCGAGACGCGCGTGAAGCCGCGCGCCACGAGGTGCTGCTCCCCGCGCACGCGGGGATGGTCCCACGGAGGGGGCGTCGCCCTGGTGGTTGCTGACCTGCTCCCCGCGCACGCGGGGATGGTCCCCAAGTCGCCCGGGCGCTCCTGCCCGCGCGGGACTGCTCCCCGCGCACGCGGGGATGGTCCCTACTCCCAGTCACTCGGACCGAAGGTCCGGGGCTGCTCCCCGCGCACGCGGGGATGGTCCCACCCGGGTGGTCGTCCTCCAGGCGCAGCAGCGCTGCTCCCCGCGCACGCGGGGATGGTCCCTCGCCTGGGTTGACCGGTGACGTGGACCGGTTCTGCTCCCCGCGCACGCGGAGATGGACCCCAGGTGAGCCCTGCCCAGATGCCGTCCGGGTGCTGCTCCCCGCGCACGCGGGGATGGACCCGGGTCAGGGGTTCCGTTGATCTGGGTGGTCATCTGCTTCCCGCGCACGCAGGGATGGACCCGCGGGTGTGGCTTCTTTGTGGCCCTTTTCGACCTGACTCCCCGCGCGTGCGGGGATGACCTGGCCGGTCCTACGGGCTACTCGGGACCGGCTCCGTCACGACCGACCGCGTATCCTCACCCCGTCCGGCGAACTCGCGACGCACAGCGGCTCGACCCCGGAAATCCGCCCCTCCCCAAGGCAAGGTGGACGTCATGAGTGAGAACCCCCCGAACGAGTCATGGTCCGGAACCGAGCTCGCCAGCTACGAGGCCGCGCTGGAGGCGATCCACGGCGCGATGGGCGCCTACAGCGCCCTGATCGCTCACGAAGAGGCCAAGGACGCCCCCGATGAGCGGGTGATCGCTGAGGCAACTGAAGGCCGACGCGCGTGCGTCCGCCGCCGTGAGGCTCTCGATCCCGCGAACGCGACCGACATCGCGCGGGTGCGTGCCGAGTTCAGCGCCCTGTCCGAGACGGTGCGGGCCGCCCGCCGGTGAATCCCGGGCTCGCGGGTGGGACCGGTCCCACCCACGAGCCTCCGTCTGCCTCAGCTGGCGCGGCGGGTGCGTCCTCCCACGGGCATCGGGCGGACCAGGCCCAGGGCGACGACCTCGTTCGCCAACCGCGTGCGCCGGTTCTGCCCCTCCGGGATGCGGAACTTCTGGTAGAGCCGCAGCAGGTGCTGCTTGACCGCCGCCTCGGTCACCACCAGGGCCTCCGCGATGTCGCGGGCGGTGGCCGGAGCCACGAAGGCCTCCTCGGACAGCGCGGGCTGGCACAGGGCGGTGAGCACGTCCAGTTCGCGGCGGGTGAGCTCGGGAGCCGCCCCCCTGCGGAGCTCGATGTCGGGGCTGAGCTGCTCGGCGGGCAACCCGCCGATCCGGCAGCGGGCGCCACCGAAGCTCACGACGTCGCCCTCCTCCAGCACACGGCGCGCGATGGGCCGCCCGTTGACCCGGGTGCCGTTGCGGGACAGGCCCAGATCGACCACGTAGACGTAGGGCCCACGCCGGACCAGCTCGGCGTGGAGCTGGGACACGCTGGGGTCGGTCAGCCTGATGTCGGCTCCCTCACCGCGGCCGACCGTGGTGACCTCGTGGGGGAGGGGTCGGATGTCCCCGGTCTCCTCCAACCGAAGGTAGGGACCGTCCACGGTGACTCCTCCCGGGCTGCTGGGGCGCGGTCGGTGGGGGTGCGGCCTACGGTGGTGGAGAGGCGGCTGTCGGGGGGTGGCCGATCGGTCTACACGTCGCGTGGGCTTCATGGGGGTGGTCCTCGCTCACCGGTGCGCTCGTCTCCACCTGGGTTACCCGGCTGGTACGTGTTCTACGCGCTTACTTCGGAGTTAGGCGGACAAGACGGGGAAATACGGCTCTGTGACCGAACCGGAAGCAGGAAACGGTCACGGGAGACCCGCAAGGGAGACAAGTCCGTTTCCGTGAGCCCTGGGGCTCCGGCCGTGCGGTTCACTAGTATGTACGCGGCCCCTCCGGTAGGACGGCGCCCCTGTTCGCGCGGGGCGTCCCGCGCCGCCAGGAACATGAGCCACACTGGAGTGCCGTTCGGTTTCGGACGGCTCCTCCTCGACGTGTGGCCGGTCTGTGCCAGCCGACCGGGGAGGGGCCGTGGGTACGAGCCGCACGGCGGCCAGGCAATTCGGAAGCGAACGGGTCGGGACGCGGTGGACGACGCTGAGCAGACGCAGGTGGCGCGGTCGGACGGGGGCACCCCGGGCGGCGGGGCGGCGGAGGGCGGCGGCCGCCCGAAGGTGCCGTACTGGCTCTCCCAGGTTCCCTACGCGCTGGTGCTGTCGGCACTGGCGGCGGGGATCGTCGTGGTGGCCGCCGCCTACTTCAAGCGCGGCCCGGCGATCATCGCCGCCGCACTGCTGCTCGCGGCCACCTTCAGGTTGCTGCTGCCCAAGGACTGGATCGGGCTCCTCGCGGTACGCCGGAGATGGGTCGATCTGCTCACGCTGGTGGCGCTCGCGGTCCTGCTGATCGTGTTGGCCTGGGTGGCGCCGCAACTCTCCTCTTAGGCGTCGAATAAGCTTGATGTCGAGATACCGCGACACTGACAAGCTCCGCCTCCCGGTCAGCACGGACACCGGGCGGGATCAGGGATTGCCGCGCGCGCGGACCGGGACCGGCCACGAACCGGCCCCGGCTCTCCGCCGCACGAGGCGGTAGCGAGGACTGAAGGGACAGCCACACAGCCATGGCCAAGATCAAGGTCGAAAACCCCGTAGTCGAGCTCGACGGCGACGAGATGACCCGGATCATCTGGTCCTTCATCAAGGACCGCCTGATCCTGCCGTACCTCGACATCGACCTCAAGTACTACGACCTCGGTATCGAGGAGCGTGACCGCACCGACGACCAGATCACCATCGACGCGGCCCACGCCATCAAGAAGTACGGCGTCGGCGTCAAGTGCGCCACGATCACCCCCGACGAGGCCCGCGTCGAGGAGTTCGGCCTCAAGAAGATGTGGCGGTCGCCCAACGGCACCATCCGCAACATCCTCGGCGGCGTCGTCTTCCGCGAGCCCATCATCTGTGAGAACGTGCCGCGTCTGGTGCCGGGCTGGACCAAGCCCGTCATCATCGGCCGCCACGCCCACGGCGACCAGTACAAGGCCACCGACTTCAAGGTGCCCGGCCCCGGCACGGTCACCATGACCTACACCCCGGCCGACGGCAGCCAGCCGGTCGAGTTCGACGTCGCGAACTTCCCCGAGGAGGGCGGGGTCGCGATGGGCATGTACAACTACCGCAAGTCCATCGAGGACTTCGCGCGGGCGAGCCTCAACTACGGCCTGGACCGGAACTACCCGGTCTACATGTCCACCAAGAACACCATCCTCAAGGCCTACGACGGCATGTTCAAGGACGTGTTCGAGGAGATCTTCGAGACCGAGTTCAAGGACAAGTTCGCCGCCGCGGGCATCACCTACGAGCACCGTCTCATCGACGACATGGTCGCCGCCGCGCTCAAGTGGGAGGGCGGCTACGTCTGGGCCTGCAAGAACTACGACGGTGACGTCCAGTCCGACACCGTCGCGCAGGGCTACGGCTCGCTCGGCCTCATGACCTCGGTCCTGCGCACCGCCGACGGCAGCGCCGTCGAGGCCGAGGCCGCCCACGGCACCGTGACCCGTCACTACCGCCAGCACCAGCAGGGCAAGCCCACCTCGACCAACCCGATCGCCTCCATCTTCGCGTGGACCCGCGGTCTGGAGCACCGGGGCAAGCTGGACAACACCCCGAAGGTCGTCGAGTTCGCGAACACCCTCGAGGACGTCGTCATCAAGACCGTCGAGGGCGGCCAGATGACGAAGGACCTGGCCCTGCTGGTCGGTTCCGAGCAGGAGTGGCTGACCACCGAGCAGTTCCTCGCCGCTCTGGACGAGAACCTGAGCAAGCGCCTCGCCTAGGACAGGGCTCGACGCGGCGGTCCTGAGCCGACCGGCGCGGTGAGACCTTGACCACGCCCGGGCGTCCCCGTGAGGGGGCGTCCGGGCCTCGTCGTCTCCGGGGGTCTCCGGCGCGGGGCGAGAAGCGCGGAACACGGTGTTCGTGGGGGTTCGGGGCGCGCGGGACCCCGAAGTTCCCGGGTGTGTTTCCCGTGTTCGGCCCACATCCGAGCCTGGGAGGTGGAAGGATGACGGGGTCGGAGGGGCTCCTCGGGCGCCGTGTGCGACGTAGGACACGTGAGCGCGATTCGCCCCTTTCGCGAACTTTGACCTATTGTGGAGACACGCCGGTGAGAACCGGCAGGCCAGAGGGGGTTTTCGCCCTCCGGCCACCACGAGCCGACGTGCCGGCCGTGCGCCCGCTGGGGGGTAGGCGCGCACAGTACGGAACGTCACGAAGAAGGGCCCGTCACTCCGGTGACGGGCCCTTCGCTCGTTCCGGGTCAGTCCTCCATGGCCTCCTCGGGGATCGCCTCCCCGGTGCGCATCGCCTCGAACATCTGCTCGGACCGCGCCTCGTCCCAGAGCACCACCGAGCCCACGCCGTCCAGCGTGGGGGTGTCGCCCACCGGAACCGCCGTGGTCTGCGTGCCGCCGCGCATCGCCAGCAGCATGCTCGCCAGGTGACGCAGCTTGTCGCCCTCGTCCACCATGAACGTGTCCGTGCCCGCCAGCACCAGCGGCACCGACTTGAAGGGGTTGAAGAGGGTGGAGGGGGCGCTGGCCTCCTGGATCAGCGCGGAGAAGAACTCGCGCTGGCGCTGGATGCGGTCCAGGTCGGCGCGGGGCGTGGCACGGGTGCGCACGTAGCCCAGCGCGGTGCCGCCGTCCATCTCCTGGCAGCCCGCCGCGATGTCCAGGCCCGCCTTCGGGTCCGCCATCGGCTCCTCGGGGCACAGCTCCACGCCGCCGACCGCGTCGACCAGGTCCACGAAGCCGCCCATGCCGATCTCCACGTAGTGGTCGATCCGCACGCCCGAGGCCTGCTCGAAGCTCTGCACCAGCGGGGCCGGGCCGCCGCAGACCTCCTCGCCGTCCTCGCCGGTCCCGCACACGGAGTCCGCGAAGGCGGTGTTGATCTTGTTGTCCGCGTAGCCGGGGATCGCCATAGGGACGTAGGAGTCACGCGGCACGCTGACGATGGTCGGCTCGCCGTCACGCGGCATGTAGAGCACCATGATCGTGTCCGTGCGGCGCCCCTCGGCGCGGCCGGTGGCCAGGTCGCGGATCTGGTCGTCGTCCAGACCGTCCCGGCTGTCGGACCCGACGATCATGTACGTGGTCCCGGGCTGGCGGTCCGGGCGCCCCTCGTAGTCCTGGAGGGCCTCCACCCGCTGCAACCGGGAGTCGGCCCACAGGTAGAACGCCGCGGGGACCACCAGCAGCAGGACCAGGACCAGGACCGCCGTGTTCCGCGCCGTCCTCTTGCGGCGCTCCCGCGCGCGCCGCTGGTGCCCGCGCCCGTCGTACTCGCGCCCGGCGCTGTGCGTGCGGCGCTTCCGCGGACGGTGCGGGGGGACCTGGTCGGCCGGGGGGAGCCGTCGGGTGTCGCCCACCGCGCGCTGTTCGGACTCACGGGGGCGGTACAGCCTCTCGAACTCGTCCGGCCTCCCGGAGTCGCCCCCGCGCCGGAACACGCCCGCGTCGTCGTGTCCACCGGTCGAGTCCGGCCCTTCCCGGTGCCGTCGGTCAGCCATCGAATCGCCTATCCGCTCCGTGCCATGTGTCGCTCGGGTGTGTCGTACGTCCCTTGTGATCGCTGACAGAGTAGTCCGGTTCGATCCGATGTCGTCCGGCGCCCGTTGGCTCGCGTCCGGAACGCCCACGGGGCAGGGCCTCCGGGTGCCCGAGGTCAGCCCCTCCGCGAGGCCCCGTCCGAGGGCAGCGCCGCACGGACGCGCGGCGGAGGCCACCCCTTCTCCGTGAACGCGTCCCGGACCGCCGACTCCAGGCCCGCCACTCGCTCCTCCGCGACCAGGGCGAACGCGGTCCCCGCCCACCCCGACATGCGGGCCCCCCGGGCCCCGGCCCGCGCGGCGGTCTCCACCGCGAGCTCCACGGCGGGCAGAGGCAGGTCGAACCCGCGCAGGGACAGGTGGGAGGCGGACAGGATCGGCCCGGTCTCCGCCGCGCGGCCCGCGCGCAGCAGCCCCACCGCCGCGTTGAGCCGGTGCACCTCGGTGACGGCGTACTCCACCCGGTGGCGCAGCACGGGGTTCTGGAGCCGACGGAGCGCCCCGGGCAGGTCCTGGACGGAGCGCAGCGGGCCGAGGGCGTCCTGGGCCCGCGCCAGCTCGGCGGCGCGCACCGGTCGCGGGTCCCGCCTCGGCAGCGCCCCGGTCTCCAGCACCACCAGCCGCAGCCCTGCCTCCGCGAGGTCGAACGGCAGCACCGTGGTGCGACCGCTGGTCAGGTTCACCCGCACCGCGTGCCCGGCCCGCGCGTCCAGGGCCACGCCGGTGGGCCGCTCGGCTCCGGTGAGCTCGGCCAGGGCCAGGGCCACCGCCGCCCCGACCGCCGAGGCGTGTCCCAGGGAGGCGTGTTCGGGCAGGTCCGACCCGATCAGTACCCGTATGCCCCGGTCGGCGCCCAGAAGGCCGCTCGCGCGCGCTTCGTCCTCGGCGCGGGCCACCGCTCGGGCCGAGGGGGTCCGGCCGCCCAGCGGGCCGCTGGGGGTCGCCACACGCGTGGAGCCGTCGGCGCTGGTGCCGACGGCGACGGTCACGCCCCAGGGCAGGGCCACGTGGAGGGCGGCCCCGCCACTGGCGGCCGTGTGTTCGCCCATGAGGGCGAGCCGACCGGGCGCGTGCCACAGTCCGGCGGGCTCCGTCCCGAACCGCCGCGCGTACTCCGCCCGCAGGAACCCCTCGTCGTGTCCCTCGGGCCAGTCGCCGACCGGCCCCGAGGTCCGTGCCCCCAACACCGCGCGCACCCGCGCCCCGGTGATCCCCACGTCCCGCCCCCGCTCTCCTCGGTGAACACCGGGTCCAAGTCTGCCCCCACCTCGGTACCGGACGGGCGTGGGGCTTTCCTCCCGAGAGGTCCCCGACGCTAGGGTTGCCGACCCGACGACTCCCAGCCGTCTGCCACCCGACCCCAGCCACAGGAGGAGCCCCGATTGCGGACCCCAGCCACGACCGTCGCCTCTCCCCACATGCCCCGGCCACGGGTGTCTCAGCCACAGTCGGACGGCCGACCCGCCACCTCAGGAACAACCGTGAGTGCTGCCCGTTCACCCTGGACCCACGCGTGAGGGCCGCCCGTTCACCCCGGCCGCTGGGGGGTGCCCGTTCGGCGCCGGAGAGGGTTCTGGAGGTGCCGCAGGTGGGATCGCGAGGAACGAGCCATCACACCGGAGGTGCCGAAGGTTCCTCTGCAAAGGCGCCGGACCCCGGGCGGAAGCGAAGCGGAGGCCCAAGGAAAGTGAGAGCGCCGGAGAGGGTTCTGGAGGTGCCGCAGGTGGGATCGCGAGGAAGGAGCCATCACACCGGAGGTGCCGAAGGTTCCTCTGCAAAGGCGCCGGACTCCGGGCGGAAGCGAAGCGGAGGCCCGAAGAGGACACGCGCGAAGGAGACCGCCCAGCGCTACCAGAACGCGGCGATGGACGGCTACTGGGGCCTGCGGCGCCTGTACCCGTCGATCGACCACCTGGTGCGCGCGTACGAGCGGTACTCGGACCGCAACGGCACCCAGCTGGCGGGGGCGGTCACCTACTTCGCCTTCCTCTCGTTCTTCCCGCTGCTGGCGCTGGCCTTCGCCGTGGTCGGCTTCCTGGCCTCGCAGCAGGTGGAGGTGACCGCCTACCTGGAGCGGGCCCTGGACGACGTCCTGCCGGGGCTGTCCCAGCAGCTGCCGATGGAGGAGATCGCCCGGGCCCGGGTGGGCGCGGGTGTGCTGGGCCTGCTGGGCCTGCTGTACGCGGGGCTGAACTCGGTGTGGTCCCTCCGTGAGGCCCTGCACTCGATCTGGCTGAACAGTCTCCGGCAGGGCCCCAACTACGTGGTGCGCAAGCTGGTGGACCTGCTGGTGATGGTCGCCCTGGGCGCCGCGCTGGTGTTCACGGTGGCCTTCACCGGGTTCATGCAGACGGCCACGGTCTGGATGCTGTCCCTGGTGGGTCTGGACGGGTCGCTGGTGGCCAACCTGTCCCTGCGGGGGTTGGCGCTGGTCATCGCGGTCGCTGTGAACATGTGCCTGTTCGTGCTGATCTTCGCCCTGCTGTCGGGGGTGGGGCGGCCCAGCGCCGTGATGTGGCGTGGAGCCCTGTTGGGCGCGGTGGGGTTCGAGATCCTCAAGAACGTCGCCACGCAGCTGCTGGCGGGGACGCTCGGCAACCCGGTGTACGCGTCCTTCGCCGTGCTGGTCGGCCTGTTGGTGTGGATCAACCTGGTGATGCGCGTGGTCCTGTTCAGCGCGGCCTGGACGGCCACCTGGCTGCCGGTGCCGCCGCCCTACACCGGGTCCTTCCCGCTGCCGGAGGAGAACGGCATGGACTGGACGCGTCCGCGCCCGGTCCTGCGGCCGAGTCCGGAGGCGCTGGCCGAGCGACGAAGCGCGCAGCGGTGGCTCGCCCTCGGGTTGTCGCTGGCCGGCGCGGTGTTCGCGGCGGGTGTCGCGGCGGTGGCGGTACGCATGCGGCGCGGTTGACCACGGAAACGTCAAGGGACCGGAAAGAAGTCCTTTTTTACTGTGGGTTGATTCCGTATGCGCGCGGTGTGAGACGGGTAGTCCTCCTCTGTCCCGGATGACCGGTTCTCCGGGGCCAGCGGTGCGTCGGTCACAAGGGCTGTCCCACACCAGGAGGTCAGATGGGAATCGCATTCAAATCGTCCGAGCGCGCGACACTCGGGGTCGAGTGGGAACTCCAACTCGTCGACCGGAACAGTCGCCATCTGCGACAGGAGGCCGGGCAGCTCCTCGCCGAACTCCCGGACCTCAGCAGTGAGGCCGCGGTGCCCCCGTTGCGGCACGAGTTGATGCAGTCCCAGGTGGAGGTCGTCACGGGGATCTGCGAGACGGTCGAGGAGGCCAAGGGTGACCTCGGTCGCAACGTGGCGCGGATGCGGGAGGTGCTGGAACCCCGTGGTGCCACGCTGACCTGTTCCGGCACGCACCCGATCGACCACTGGCGGGACCAGCAGCTGAGTCCCGGCAAGCGGTACGGGGAGCTGGTCGAGCAGATGCAGTGGCTGGCCCGCAGGATCCTGACCTGCGGCGTCCACGTCCACGTGGGGGTGCGCGGCCAGGAGAAGGCTATTCCCATTGTGAACGCACTTGCGAAGTATCTCCCACATTTTCTTGCTTTGAGTGCTTCTAGCCCGTTTTGGGGTGGTCATGACACGGGCTTGGCCTCCGCACGCTCGATTGTCTTCGGTGCGCTCCCCACCTCGGGGCCCCCGCCGAACCTCGCCGGGTGGCCCGCTTTCGAGGATTACCTCGAAACCCTTCTCAATGCGGGTACCATCGCCTCTATCAAGGAAGTCTGGTGGGACATCCGTCCGCACCCGGATTTCGGCACCATCGAGATCCGGATGTTCGACGGGATTCCCACCTTGCGCGAGGTGGGAATGGCCGCCGCTCTCTCCCAGTGTCTGGTGGAGCTGTTCGATCACCAGCTCGACCGCGGGTACAGCTTGCCCAGCCCGCCGTCCTGGGTGGTGAAGGACAACAAGTGGCGGGCCACCCGCTACGGACTCGACGCTCGTGTCATCACGGACTCACACGGAACCACCGTTCCGATCCGCGACGACCTCTATGAGCTGGTCCGCGAACTGGCGCCGGTCGCCGCCCGCCTGGGCTGCGCGGAGGACCTGGACCTGATCTCCGAGATCCTGGACAAGGGTGCCTCCTACGAGCGCCAACGGGCGGTGGTCGCCGACGGCGGTTCGCTCGAAGACGTCGTGGACCTGCTCTCAGCCGAGTTCGAGGGGGACACCGCCCGCGCGGCATTTGTCGGCGCGCGATAGAAGTAACGAAATGGGGACCCTCGCATGCAGGGACGTGACCTGCCGGAGCAGTTGACGGCTTTTCTGGCGCGCCATGAGCGGGAGCTCACGGGATTCCGCCGGGACCTGCACATGCACCCGGAGCTGGCCTTCGCGGAACACCGCACCACGGGCCGCCTGGCCGAACGCCTGCGCCAGGCGGGACTCGCCCCCCGGACCCTCCCCCAGGGAACCGGACTGATCTGCGACGTCGGAGACGGCCCCGGCCCCATGGTCGCGCTGCGCGCCGACATCGACGCGCTTCCCCTCACCGACGAGAAGGACGTCCCCTACCGCTCCACCGTCCCCGGCGTCGCCCACGCCTGCGGACACGACGTGCACACCACGGTCCTGCTGGCCACGGGCATCTTCCTCGCCCAGCAGGACCGTGCGGGCGCGCTGCCCGGCCGCGTCCGGCTCCTCTTCCAGCCCGCCGAGGAGCTCCCCGGCGGTGCGGTCGAGGTGGTCAGGGCCGGTGGCATGGAGGGCGTGGACCGGGTCTTCGCCCTGCACTGCGACCCCCGCCAGATGGTCGGCAAGGTGGGTCTGCGTACGGGCGGCATCACGGCCGCCTGCGACCAGATCATGGTCCGCCTGTCCGGGCCGGGCGGGCACACCGCACGACCGCACCTGACCTCCGACCTCGTGTACGCGCTCGGCAAGATCGTCACCGAACTCCCCGCCGCACTGTCCCGCCGCGTCGACCCCCGCGCCGGGTTCAGCCTGGTGTGGGGCCGGATCAGCGCGGGCTCGGCGCCCAACGTCATCCCCGACGACGCCGTCGCGGAGGGCACCGTCCGGTGCCTGGACGACGAGGCCTGGCACGCCGCCCCGGACATCCTCAAGGGCCTGGTGGAGTCGGTCGCCTCGGCCTACGGCGCCGACGCCGAGGTCACCTACCGCCGGGGCGTCCCGCCGACCATCAACGAGGCCCGCAGCGTGGAGATCATGCGCGAGGCCACCACCACGGCCCTGGGCGCCGACGCGGTCACGCCGACCCCGCAGAGCCTGGGCGGCGAGGACTTCGCCTGGTACCTGGAGCACGCGCCGGGCGCGCTGGCCCGGCTGGGCACCCACTCCCCGGACTGGAACGGCGACATGCTGGACCTCCACCGGGGCACCTTCGACGCCGACGAACGGGCGATCGGTGTGGGCACCCGCCTGATGGTGACCACGGCGCTCACGTCCCTGTGGGAGGACGCCCCCGAGGGAGTGCGCGTGGACACCGAGGCCCTGGCCTGACCGTCCTCCCGCCCTCCGCCCCTCCGGGCGGTGCCCGGACCTCCGCCAACGGAGCCACCGGGCGGCTTCTGCCGGATCGTCGGTAACTTCGTGTCGCCGTGTCGGGTGCCCTCGCCGCCTGGTGGCATCCTGAATGGATGAACCAGCCACTCACAGTCGAACAGATCCGCCGGGCGCCCAAGGTGCTCCTGCACGACCACCTCGACGGCGGCCTGCGCCCGTCCACGGTGGTGGAGCTCGCGCAGGAGGCGGGCTACCGCGACCTGCCCACCTACGACCCGGCCGAGCTGGGGCGTTGGTTCCGCGACGCGTCGGACTCCGGGTCGCTGGAGCGCTACCTGGAGACCTTCGCGCACACCACGGCGGTCATGCAGAGCCGTGACGCCCTCGTGCGCGTGGCCGCCGAGGCGGCGGAGGACCTGGCCGCCGACGGCGTCGTCTACGCGGAGCAGCGGTACGCCCCCGAGCAGCACCTGGAGGGCGGACTCACCCTGGAGGAGGTCGTGGAGGCCGTCCAGGAGGGGCTCGAACTGGGGGAGAAGCGCGCCGCCGACGCGGGCCGCGGCATCCGCACCGGTCAGCTGGTCACCGCCATGCGCCACGCGGCCCGCTCGTCGGAGATCGCGGAGCTGGCGGTGCGCTACCGCGACGCCGGGGTCAGCGGCTTCGACATCGCGGGCGCGGAGGCGGGCAACCCGCCCACCCGCCACCTGGACGCCTTCGAGTACCTGCGCCGGGAGAACTTCCACTTCACCATCCACGCCGGTGAGGCGTTCGGGCTGCCCTCCATCTGGGAGGCGCTCCAGTGGTGCGGCTGCGACCGGCTCGGCCACGGCGTGCGCATCATCGACGACATCGGCGCGAACGAGAACGGCGTGCCGGTGCTGGGACGCCTCGCGCAGTACGTGCGGGACAAGCGCGTGCCGCTGGAGATGTGCCCCAGCTCCAACGTGCAGACCGGCGCCGCCGAGTCCATCGCGGACCACCCGATCCGCCTCCTGCGGGACCTGCGCTTCCGGGTCACGGTCAACACGGACAACCGCCTCCAGAGCGGGGTGACCCTGTCGGAGGAGTTCGCCAAGCTGAGCGAGGCCTTCGGCTACGACTGGGACGACCTCCAGTGGTTCACGGTCAACGCCATGAAGTCGGCCTTCCTGCCGTTCGACGAGCGGCTGGCACTGATCAACGGCACCATCAAGCCCGGGTTCGCGCAGCTGAAGTGGGCGACGCACTGATGGCCCGATCCGCCGAGGGGGTCACCACGCACTACTCGACCTCGTCCCGGGTGCTGGCGATCGCCTGGATCGTCGTCGCGGTCCTGCTGCTGCTGGACCTGGTGCTGCGCGGACAGGACCGGACGGCCTGGATCGCCGGGGCCGTCCTGGTGTTCAGCGTCGCCGCCGTCTACGCCACGTGGCTGCGCCCCCGGGTGGTGTCCACCGAGCGCGGGATCCGGATGGTCAACCCGCTGCGCGAGACCTTCGTGCCGTGGGCCGCCGTGCAGTGGGTGGACGTGGTGGACGTCCTGCGGGTGCACACCCCGGAGCGGGTCTACCGGTCCTGGCCGCTGCGCGAGACCAAGCGGGCCAGGGTGCGGGAGAACATGCGCCGTGAGTCGGGCTACCTCGACCACGACGACGACCGGGACCCCACCACGATGCGCCCGGTGGACCTGGTCGCCCGCGAGCTCCGCCGTGACGCGGAGAGGTACCGGGCCCGTCCGCTGCGCGGCCCGATCAGGGAGATCGACGAGGAGGGTCCGGCCGCGCTGGGCGCCGAGGACCGCCCGCAGACGATGGTGCCGGTCGAGGTCATCGTCGTCCTGGGCGTGCCGCTGGTGCTGTTCGTGGCCGTGCTGTTCATCGCCTGACCAGGTGTGCGTCCCGGATCCGACCCGGCCCCCCGCATGGAGCGAGGGGCCGGGTCCGTCGTTCGTCGGGGCCGCCCCTGGGCGTGGGACGGTCGCCGCGCGGACGTGCCGGACCCGGGGTTGACGCAACCCCCGAAGTTCTGGTTAGGTTAGGCATGCCTAAGGGAGAACGTTCCGGGTGGGCGGGCTTCGCGCGGATGGCCACTCACCCGGATCCTCCTCCCAGGGCAACGCGCGCGGTTCAACTGAATATCGGGAAGAGAAGGTGCTGTCAGCGCCAGTCCAACGGGGTCTGCGGGGATCCTGGGCGCTGGGCGGCACCGGGGAAAGCACCGCCTTCGACCGGACCCACGGTCGGTACCGTCCATCCCATGGCCTCGGGATGTACGCTCGCCACGCCGGTACCGGACGTCCCGGGTCCGGTCGAAGGTGCCCCAGCCTCGTCCCGGCACGGCCCCACGGGGCCGTGGACACCCAGCACGACGAAGCCCGGCCTCGGCCGGGCTTCGTGCTGTCCGTGTCCGGCCCCCGGGCGGGGGCCGCCGTGCCTCAGGCCGCCTCCAGTACCCGGTTCAGCAGCTCACCGAGACGCCGCGCCCGCTGGGTGACGACCTCCAGGGCGCGCTCCTGCTCGAACGGTTCCAGCACCGCCCCCAGCGCGTCGTTGCTGACCATCGACAGACCCAGGACCTCGGCCCCCATCTCGACGGCGGCGATGGTCTCCAGGGCGATCGAGCGCCCCACCACGTCCGCGCCCGCCTGGCGCAGGACCTTCAACTCGGTCTGCGTCTGGAGCTGCGGGCCCGTCGTCGACACGTACACACCCTCGGCCAGGGACGCGTCCACCTCGTGGATGACACCCCGCAGCCGCTCGCTGTAGGCATGGGTCAGGTCCACGAAGTCGGGGCCGGCCAGCGGCGAGGTCGCGGTGAGGTTCACGTGGTCCCGGAGGACGATCGGCTGGCCGGGCTGGAAGTCGGTGCGCAGGGAACCGGCGGAGCCGGTCAGGACCGCGACCCGGGCGCCCGCGGCGATCCCCGTCCGCACGGCGTGCGTGGCCACCATCGGGCCGAAACCCTCATAGAGGTGGACGCGTCCCACGAACACGACCACGCGCTTGTCGCCCACCCACATGCTGCGGACCCTGCCGCTGTGCCCCTCCGCCGTGGGCCGCACGAACCCGGGCAGTTCGGTCGCGTCGATGTCGATGTCGGGCGTGCCCAGCGTGTCCACCGCGCCAGCCCAGCCGGAGCCGAGCACCACCAGGGCGTCGAAGCTGTCGGCGCCGGCCCGGGCCAACAGCTCCTTCGCCGCGGAGTCCGCCAGTTGCTTCGCCTCGCCCGTGGTTCGGGGCGGCTGCTCTGATTCGCTCACAAGTCGGATACTACCGCTCTGTAGTCAGTTGACACCGGAGCGCAACGCAGGGTGTCCGAAGGGCGGAATGTGCGTGTCACCCCGCGTGAGGCGGGTGGCCCGGTCCACGTGTCCTTCGTCGCATTCTCCGAGCTCCGGAGGGGGTCCGACGGGCCGGTCTCCGCCCCGCACCGTGCGCTGACCGGGGGTGGCTGCGGTCATCGACACCCGGCATGGCCGACAATGGAGGGAAGCGAGACAACCAGGTGGTGCCCTGCCATGCCCGAACATCGCCCCGGACCGGGAACGGGTAGGCCGCATCGCCCGCAGAGGGAGTGAAGCAGCGTGACGAAGGTCGTGATCATCGGTGGCGGGCCCGGGGGCTATGAGCCGGCGTTGGTCGCCGCGCAGTTGGGCGCGGACGTGACCGTGGTGGAGCGCGACGGAATCGGCGGTTCCTGCGTCCTCACCGACTGCGTCCCCTCCAAGAGCCTCATCGCCACGTCCACCCGCACCACGTACGTGCGCGAGTCGGGCAGCCTGGGCATCCACATCCCGGCGGCCGAGGAGCACAAGGAGCCGGTCGAGGTCGACATCGACCAGATCAACTCGCGGATCAAGCGCCTGGCGCAGGCGCAGTCCGACGACACCCGCGCCCGCCTCGTCAAGGAGGGCGTCGAGGTGGTCATCGGGGAGGCCCGGCTGGTCGACCCGCACATCGTGGCCGTCGGAGACCGCCGTATCCGCGCCGACGTCGTGCTCATCGCGACCGGCGCCCACCCGCGCGAGCTGCCCACCGCCAAGCCGGACGGCGAGCGCATCCTCACCTGGCGCCACCTCTACGACCTGGAGGAGCTTCCGGAGAAGCTGATCGTGGTCGGCTCCGGCGTCACCGGCGCCGAGTTCGCCAGCGCGTACCAGGCCCTGGGCTCCGACGTCACCCTCGTGTCCTCCCGTGAGCTGGTGATGCCCACGCAGGACTCCGACGCGGCCGAGGTGCTGGAGGAGGTCTTCATGCGACGCGGCATGACCGTCCTCAGCCAGACCCGCGCCGAGTCGGTCGTGCGCACTGAGGAAGGGGTCCGGGTGACCCTCTCCGACGGTCGCACCGTGGACGGCAGCCACTGCCTGATGACCGTCGGCATGATCCCCAACACCGAGGGCCTGGGCCTGGAGGAGGCCGGGGTGCGCCTGGGCCGGGGCGGTTTCGTCGAGGTCGACCGGGTCTCCCGCACCACCGTCCCGGGCGTGTACGCCGCCGGTGACTGCACGGGCGTGAACATGCTGGCCTCGGTGGCGGCCATGCAGGGACGCATCGCCATGTGGCACGCGCTGGGCGAGGCCGTGTCCCCGCTCCAGCTCTCCACCGTCGCCTCCACCGTGTTCACCCACCCCGAGCTGGCCGCGGTCGGCGCCAGCGAGGACGACGTGCGCAGCGGGCGGATCGACGGCCGCACCGTCACCCTGCCGCTGAACACCAACCCGCGCGCCAAGATGAACCAGGTCAAGGACGGTTTCGTCAAGCTCATCTGCCGTCAGCACACCGGGATCGTCCTCGGCGGCGTCATCGTCGGCCCGCGGGCCAGCGAGCTCATCCTGGGCGTGTCCATCGCGGTGCAGCAGCGCCTGACCGTGGACGACATCGCGCACACCTTCTCCGTGTACCCGTCGCTGTCGGGCAGCGTCACCGAGGCCGCCCGCTCGCTCATGCTGGCCTCCCCGGAGTAGGGGAGGGGAACCTTCCCGGTACCGGCCCCGCCCGCCGTGTGGGCACGTGCAGGACACACGGCGGGCCCGGTTTCCTTACATCCCCTTGACACGGCCGGGCCTACCTTTTCCAGGTGATCTGTCCGAAGTGCCAAAGCCAGATGCGTACCTACGACCGTCAGGGCGTCCACATCGACCGGTGCGACGGCTGCCAGGGGATCTTCCTGGACCGTGGTGAGCTGGAGCGCGTGGTCTCCGCCGAGCAGCGCCACTACGGCGCCGTCCCGCCCGACCCGCACTCGCCCCAGCCCTACCCGGGCCAGCACCCCGGCCAGCGGCGCGGCTACCCCGACTCCCCGCGCGGCTACGGCGGCGGCTACGCCGACTCCCCGTCCGCCTACCGGGGCGGCGGCTACAACGACTCCCCACGCCCCTACCGCCGTCGCCGCAAGGGGTTCCTGGAACAGCTCTTCGACTAGCCGCAGAAGGTGACGGCCGTGCACCCGCTGATCTGTACACACTGCGGGGAATGGGACGGGGAACCCGACACGGGAGCGGGGGAGCACCTGCTCCGCTGCTCCTTCTGCGGCCTGACCCGTCCCTTCCTGAGGCTGCCCCTCCTCTGCGTCACGGGACCCAGCGGCACGGGGAAGTCCACCGTCGCCCGGGAGCTCCTGGCCCGCCTGTCCGAGCACTTCGTCGTCCTCGAACAGGACCTGCTCTGGGTGGGCGGCCTGCGCGACCCGGCCGACGACCACCGCCTGTTCCGCTCGACCTGGCTGCGCACCGCCGCCATGGTCCAGCAGAGCGGGCGACCCGTCGTGCTGTGCGGGACCGTGGCCCCGCCCGAGCTCGAACACCTGCCCGAGCGCGCCCTGTTCTCCGGAGTCCACTACCTCGCGCTCACCTGTGACCCCCGGGCGCTCGCCACGAGGCTGAGGAGACGTCCCGACTGGCGCGGCTGGGACGAGGCCAGGATCGCCGAGACGCTGGACCACCAGGACTGGCTGACGGAGGAGGCCGGGAGGCTGCGGCCGCCCGTCACGCTGCTCGACACCACCGAGTCCACACCGGTGGAGACCGCCGAGGCAGTCCTACGCTGGGTGGAGGGCGTCCACCAGGGCGCGTCGACGCCCGCAGGCCGGGAGTAGGGCGGGAGCGGGAGACGCTGAAGGGGCCCCGGGGGAGTTCACCCCCCGGGGCCCCTTCACGTGCGGCGTCGGTGGCTAGAAGTCGAAGCCGCCGAAGTCCCCGAAGTCGCCGCCGCCGTCGAAGTCGCCTCCGGCGTCGCCGCCCATGTCCCCGCCGGCGTCCATCATGCCGCCGCCCATCATCGACCCCATCATGGAGCCCATCATCATGCCGGTGAACATGCCCATCATCATGTTCATGCCGAAGTAGCCGCCGGCGTAGGGCGAGTACGCGGGACCGGCGTCGTAGTACGGACGCCGTTCACCGTCCACCTCGACCATGCGCACGTCCGGCTGCCCGCCGGTACGCACCGCCTGGGCGCAGGCCGCGCACGCGGTGACCGACCGGGGGGAGCCCCCGGGCGGTGCCCAGGTGACGTCCTCGGCGGAGGGGCCGTGCTGCGGGTTGAAGAAGCAGGGGCCGCGCCGCGCGGGCACCGGGTCGCCGTTCATCCGGGCCCGGGTGGCGGACATGTAGTAGCGGCCGTCCTCCAGGGCGCTGGTCACCTGCCGGACCTGGTCGGGCTCCTGGATGGTGTCCAGCTGGGCCTTGGCCTGGTCGTAGGAGTCCATGGCCCGCGAGTAGTCCTCGCGGGTCGCGTCGTCCACCCGGGACAGGTCGATCTCCAGGCGGGCGACGTCCTCACCGAGGCGGACGACGTCCTCGGTGGCCATCTGCTTGATCTCCTGGAGCTGCTTGGCCTTCTCGGCCTCGCGCTTCTTGCGGGCGTTGTAGACGTACCAGCCGCCCGCGGCGGCCACGAGGACGAGGACGGTGAGCAGCACCAGCCCGGAGCCCCCGCCCCCGGCCGGGGCCTCCTCGGCGGTCTCGGTGGTCTGGACGGCGCCGGGGACCGCCGCGAGGGTGTCCGTCGGGTTGCTGCCGCCCTCGGAGAGCGCGACCTCCCTGATCGCGTCGGTGTCCTCCAGGTTGGGGGAGGTGACGTAGAAGTGTTCACTCCCGCCGAGGACTCCGTACGCGCCGTCACCGACCTCGGCCATGACCGGCTCCAGCACGGCGTTCACCCCGGCCTCGGAGGTGGCGACCTCCCTCGGCAGGAGCACGTAGTAGACGGGGGTGTCCGCGTTCGCGACGGCGGCCTCCAGGGCCGCCTCGTCACCGCTGGGGAAGCCCTCGATCGACGGGTCGACGAAGACCCCGTCGTTCTCCAGCTCCGCGACGATGTCCTGCGTCTGCGGGGGTTCGGTCCCGGTGTCGGCGGTGGCGGACGCCGCCCCGGACGTCACCATCGCCGCCGCGAGTCCGGCGGTCAGCACTGTGGGTGTTACCAAGCGGCGCAACATGTCGATCCTCTCGCCTCCCTCAACCACAGGGACGAACAGGAGACCGCCACAGTTCCCGAGATCGACCGCCGTCTCCGGATCCCCCCTGTTCGCGAGAGCCGGAGAGACGACGAGGCCCGCCGGGCGGAATCCGGCGGGCCTCGTCGCGTGGTGTGGCTAGCTTCGTGCGGTCGACTCAGCGAGGTCGGAGTCCTGCTCCGGGGACGGAGCGTCCTCCGAGGCCTCGGAGGCTGTGCGTTCCGCCTCCGCGCGCTCGGCGGCGATCGCGTCACCCGTGGCGGTGCCGGGCTCGTCCTCCGGGACGAAGCCGGTGGCGCCGCGCGGGGCGTGGTAGCGGACCACGTCGAGGATGCCCTCGCGCTTGGCGACGATCGCGGGGATCAGCGCCTGACCGGCCACGTTCGTGGCGGTGCGGCCCATGTCCAGGATCGGGTCGACGGCCAGCAGCAGACCCACGCCCTCCAGGGGCAGACCCAGCGTGGACAGGGTCAGGGTGAGCATGACGGTCGCGCCGGTGGTGCCCGCCGTGGCGGCGGAGCCGATCACCGAGACGAACACGATCAGCAGGTAGTCGGTGACGCCGAGGTCGACGCCGAAGAACTGGGCGACGAAGATCGCGGAGATCGCCGGGTAGATCGCGGCGCAGCCGTCCATCTTCGTGGTGGCGCCGAACGGCACCGCGAAGGCGGAGTAGTGGCGCGGCACGCCGAAGTTCTGCTCGGCGACGCGCTGGGTGACGGGCAGGGTGCCCAGCGAGGAGCGCGACACGAAACCGAGCTGGACGGCGGGCCACACACCGGTGAAGTACTTGACCGGGGAGAGGCCGTTGAGCCGAGCGACCAGCGGGTAGACGACGAACAGCACCAGGGCCAGGCCGAGGTAGATCGCCACGGTGAACTGCCCGAGGGCGCCGATGGTGGTCCAGCCGTAGCTGTAGACGGCGTTGCCCAGCAGACCCACGGTGCCGATCGGGGCGAGGCGGATGACCCACCACAGAGCCTTGAGCACGACCTCCAGGGTGGAGGTGGTGAAGGCGATGAAGGGCTCGGCGGGCTTGCCGACCTTCACGGCCGCGATGCCCAGGACCACGGCGATCACGATCAGCTGGAGCACGTTGAACGACAGCGACGTGCTCAGCGAGCCGTCGTCGGCGGCGGAGGTGCTCGCGGCCAGGCCCAGGAAGTTGGCCGGGACGATGCTCTCGATGAAGGCCAGCCACGAACCGGTGTTGGAGGGCTCGGCGGCGGTGCCCGCGTCCACGGCGCTGTTCAGGCCGGGGCGCAGGCTCAGGCCGATCGCGATCGCGATGGCCACGGAGACCAGCGCGGTGATGGCGAACCAGAGCAGGGTCTTCCAGGCCAGGCGCGCGGCGTTGGCGACGTTGCGCAGGTTGGCGATGGAGGAGATGACGGCGAGGACGATCAGCGGCGGCACGATCGTGCGCAGCAGCGCCACGAAGGTCGAGCCGACGGTCTCCAGGGTGACGGCCAGCCAGTTCGGCTCACCGTCACCGACGGGGCCGATCTGGAGGGCCACGACACCGAGCACGATGCCGAGGACGACACCGGCGAGGACCTGTGCGGCGAAGGGAAAACGCGGTTGACGTCTGGGAACTGTGGTCTGCTCAGACACGGAAGGATGACTCCAGGGATGGGTGGCCGGGCGCACACGTGCGACGTCACGGGTCGGCGTGGCGGGCCGCGGGAGCTCGGCGCAGGGGATCGGTCGGGCATCACCGGGATGGGTGACCTGGGAAGGGTGAGCGGCGCGCTGCCCGGCGGAAGGCGCGGGCGCGCGTGGACCTAGCTACACGCGTGGCTGCTGAAGCGGCACAGGTCGATGTGCCACCTTCGCGTCAGTCCCCAGATGTTCGTCACAGTCGAGAACACTAACCCGGATTACTTACCTTTTCCATACACAAACGGGCGTTCCTCTCGAAGGCACCCTCTGGAGCCCTTACTGGGCTGGGTCTTCCCGGCGGTCGACGCGACGAGGATCACGCCCGCCGGACGCCGAAGGGGAGGCACCGGAGCGGTGCCTCCCCTTCGCGGACCCCTGGTCCGCGCCTTCTACGCGTCCTTGATCTCGCAGACCACGGCGCCGTTGCCCACGGTCTCGCCGGGGGTGACCTTGAGGCCGGTCACGGTGCCGGCCCGGTGGGCGGTGAGCGGCTGCTCCATCTTCATGGCCTCGATGACCACCACGGTGTCTCCCTCGGCCACCGTCTGGCCCTCCTCGGCCACGAGCTTGACCACGGTGCCCTGCATCGGGGAGACCAGGGAGTCACCACCCGCCGCCGTAGCGGCGCCGCCCTTGCGGGAGGCGCGCCTGCGCTTCGCGCCGTTCTCGGCCGCCGGGGCCGCCGCCACACCCAGTGACGCGGGCAGGACGACCTCGACCCGTCGGCCGCCCACTTCGACCGTCACGGTCTCGCGGGCGTTCTCCTCGGCCTCGCCCGGTGCGCCGTCCCAGGGGGCGATGGTGTTCTCGAACTCGGTCTCGATCCACCGGGTGTACACACCGAACGGCTGGTCGGGGTCGGCCGGGGCGAACGCCGGGTCGGACACGACGGCCTGGTGGAACGGGATCACCGTGGGCATGCCGCCCACCGCGAACTCCGCCAGCGCCCGCCGGGAGCGCTGGAGCGCCTCGGAGCGGGTGCGCCCGGTGACGATCAGCTTGGCGACCATCGAGTCGAAGGCCTGCGGGACGGTGAACCCGGCCTCGCAGCCGGTGTCCACCCGCACCCCGGGACCGCCGGGCAGGTTCAGGGCGGTGATGGTGCCGGGGGCGGGCATGAAGCCGCGGCCCGGGTCCTCGGCGTTGATCCGGAACTCGAAGGAGTGGCCGCGGACCTCGGGGTCGCCGTAGCCGAGCTCCTCGCCGTCCGCGACGCGGAACATCTCGCGGACCAGGTCGATACCGGTGACCTCCTCGGTGACCGGGTGCTCGACCTGGAGCCGGGTGTTGACCTCCAGGAAGGAGATGGTGCCGTCCACCCCGACGAGGAACTCGCAGGTGCCCGCGCCCACGTAGCCGGCCTCGGCGAGGATGGCCTTGGAGGCGGAGTACAGCCGCTCCATCTGGTCGGGGGACAGGAACGGGGCGGGCGCCTCCTCCACGAGCTTCTGGTGGCGGCGCTGGAGGGAGCAGTCACGGGTGGAGACCACCACGACGTTGCCGTGGGTGTCGGCCAGGCACTGGGTCTCCACGTGGCGCGGCTTGTCCAGGTAGCGCTCCACGAAGCACTCGCCTCGACCGAACGCGGTCACCGCCTCGCGCACCGCCGACTCGTAGGCGTCGGCGACCTCGTCCAGGGTGTAGGCGACCTTGAGGCCGCGGCCGCCGCCGCCGAAGGCGGCCTTGATCGCGATCGGCAGACCGTGCTCTTCGGCGAAGGCCACGACCTCCTCGGCGGACTCCACCGGGTCGGGGGTGCCCGCGACGAGCGGGGCGCCGACCTTCTGGGCGATGTGGCGGGCCTGGACCTTGTCGCCCAGGGCGGTGATCGCGGACGGGGGCGGGCCGATCCAGGTCAGACCGGCGTCGATCACGGCCTGGGCGAAGTCGGCGTTCTCGGCCAGGAACCCGTAGCCGGGGTGGACGGCGTCCGCGCCGGAGGTGGCGGCGACGGCGAGGAGTTTGCCGATGTCCAGGTAGGAGTCGGCGGGGGTGGAGCCGCCCAGGCTGTGCGCCTCGTCGGAGACCTTGACGTGCAGGGCGTCCAGGTCGGGTTCGGCGTAGACCGCGACGCTGGCGATCCCGGCGTCGCGGCAGGCGCGGGCGATGCGCACGGCGATCTCGCCCCGGTTGGCGATCAGAACTTTACGCACGGTGGAAATCCTCCAGCTGGAGCACGGAGCGGGTCACACGCCGACCGCTCGACGAAGGGTCTGGGTATCGGGGGAGCACGTCAGGCGTCACCTGGTGCTCAGGCGCCAGGCGCCGGGGCCGGGGCGCGGCGGGGTGCGCACGCCCCGCGCGCGGTCCCGCCAGCCGGAGACGGGCCGCTCGGGCTCGGGGGCCTCGGCGGCGGCCCGGGCCGCCGCCGCGCGGGCGGCGAGCACGGCGGTCAGCGCGGCGAGCTCCTCCTCGGTGGGCTCGCCCCTGACCACCACCAGGTGCGGGGACGGCTTCTCGGGCGCGCTCACAGCGGGATGTTCCCGTGCTTCTTGGGCGGGAGCTGCCTGCGCTTGTTGCGCAGCGCCCTCAGCGCCTTGGTGACCTGCACCCGGGTCTCCGAGGGCAGGATGACGCCGTCCACGTAGCCGCGTTCGGCGGCGGAGTACGGGTTCAGCAGGGTGTCCTCGTACTCCCCGACCAGACGGGTCCGCTCGGCCTCGACGTCGTCGGCGGCGGCGAGCGTGCGCCGGTGCAGGATGTTGACCGCGCCCTGCGCGCCCATGACCGCGATCTGGGCGGTCGGCCAGGCCAGGTTGACGTCGGCCCCCAGGTGCTTGGAGCCCATGACGTCGTAGGCACCGCCGAACGCCTTGCGGGTGATCACGGTGATCAGCGGGACGGTGGCCTCGGCGTAGGCGTACAGCAGCTTGGCGCCCCGGCGGATGATGCCGTCCCACTCCTGGTCGGTGCCGGGCAGGAAGCCGGGCACGTCCACGAAGGTGAGGACGGGCACGTTGAACGCGTCGCAGGTGCGCACGAACCGCGCGGCCTTCTCGGAGGCGTGGATGTCCAGGCAGCCCGCGAGGCTCATGGGCTGGTTGGCGACGATGCCGACGGACTGGCCGTCGACCCGCCCGAAGCCCACCACGATGTTGGTGGCGAACTGGGCGTGCGCCTCCAGGAACTCGCCGTCGTCCAGGACCGACTCGATGACCCGCTTCATGTCGTACGGCTGGTTGGCCGAGTCCGGGACGAAGGTGTCCAGGGCCAGGTCGGTGTCGGTGGTCTCGTCGCCCGGGTCGTCCTCGGGGGCCAGCCGCGGGGCCTCCTCCAGGTTGTTGTCGGGCAGGTGCGACAACAGCGACTTCACGTAGTCGATGGCGTCCTGCTCGTCGGCCCCCTGGTAGTGGGAGACCCCCGACCTGGTCGAGTGCGCGGTGGCGCCGCCCAGGTCCTCCATGGAGACGTCCTCGCCGGTGACGGTCTTGATGACGTCGGGACCGGTGATGAACATCTGGGAGGTCTCGTCGACCATCACGACGAAGTCGGTGAGGGCGGGGGAGTAGACGTGCCCGCCGGCCGTGGCGCCCATGATCAGGGAGATCTGCGGGACGACGCCGGAGGCGTGCGTGTTGCGCTTGAAGATCTCCGCGTACAGGCCGAGCGCGACGACGCCCTCCTGGATGCGCGCGCCGCCGCCCTCGTTGATGCCCACGACGGGACACCCGTTGGTGAGGGCGTGGTCGAGGACCTTGCAGATCTTCTCGCCGTAGACCTCGCCCAGTGATCCGCCGAAGACGGTGACGTCCTGGCTGAAGACCGCGACGGGGCGGCCGTCGACGGTTCCGTGGCCGGTGACCACACCGTCCCCGTAGGGGCGGTTGGCGTCGAGGCCGAAGTTGGTCGAGCGGTGCCGGGCCAGTGCGTCGAACTCGACGAACGAGCCCGGATCGACCAGTGCGTCGATCCGCTCGCGGGCGGTCATCTTGCCTTTGGCGTGCTGCTTCTCGACAGCCCGCGCCGAGCCGGCGTGGACGGCTTCGTACCTACGTCGTCGCAGGTCCGCGAGCTTTCCCGCGGTCGTGTGGATGTCGATCTCAGCCGCGGACAGCGGTTCAGGGGCTTCTGTGGCCATAACAGCCCAGGTTAGCCGCGAGGGTCCGGTTCCCTTCACGCGGTCCAGGTTACTCGTCAGTAGGTCCAGCCCCCCGGGGTCCGAGTGTCGAGGGGTGACCGCTGGGAAACGCGGTGTGTAAAGGATGCCCGAGAAAAGTGAGTAATTGTGAATTGCGACCGTTTACGGAACACCGGTTAACTCCTGGGCAAAACCGCGAGAAACCGGCCCCGCGCGCATGCCGCCAGGCGTGATCTCTGTAGGGTCGGCCCTATGACAGCGGTTAGCGCAGAACGCGACAGTGCCCGCCAGGAAGTCCCCGAACAGCTCAGGAATGACGTCAAGCTGCTCGGTGAGATGCTCGGAACGGTCCTCGCCGAAAGCGGCGGCGCGGACCTGCTCGCGGATGTCGAGAAACTCCGACACGCGGTGATCGGTGCCCGCGACGGCACCGTCACCACCGAGGAGATCACCCGCCTGGTCGCGGCCTGGCCCCTGGAACGCGCCAAGCAGGTCGCCCGTGCCTTCACGGTCTACTTCCACCTGGCCAACCTGGCCGAGGAACACCAGCGCATGCGCGCCCTGCGCGAACGCGACGACGCCCACAACCCGCCCCGCGAGTCGCTGGCCGCCGCCGTGCGCGCCGTCCGCGAGGGAGAGGGCGGCGAGGAGCGCCTGAGCGCGCTGATCGAGGGCATGGAGTTCCACCCGGTGCTCACCGCCCACCCCACCGAGGCCCGGCGCCGCGCCGTCTCCACCTCCATCCTGCGCATCAGCGCCCAGCTGGACGACCTGCACACCGCGCACGAGGGCAGTGCCGCCGCCGCGGAGGCGCACCGCCGCCTGCTGGAGGAGATCGACCTCCTCTGGCGCACCTCCCAGCTGCGCTACACGAAGCTGGACCCCCTCGACGAGGTGCGCACCGCCCTCGCCGCCTTCGACGAGACGATCTTCGCGATCGTGCCGGAGGTCTACCGGACCCTCGACACCGCCATCGACCCCGAGGGCACCGGCACCCGCCCGCCCCGTGCCACGCCCTTCGTGCGCTACGGCAGCTGGATCGGCGGCGACCGGGACGGCAACCCCTTCGTCACCCACGAGGTGACCCGCGAGGCGATGACCATCCAGTCCGAGCACATCCTGCGCGGCCTCGAAACCGCCTGCGGCCGGATCGCCCGGGCCCTGACCGTCTACTCCAACCTGACCCCGGCCAGTCCCGCGCTCCTGGACGCGATCTCCGAGGCGAGGGCGGGCCAGCCCACGCTCATGGGCGAGATCACCCAGCGCTCACCCAACGAACCCCACCGCCAGCTCCTGCTCCTGGCCACCACCCGCCTGCGCGCCACCCGCGAACGCGACGCCGACCTCGCCTACACCGACGCCGAGGAGTTCCTCGCGGACCTGCGCCTGGTCCAGGAGTCCCTCGCCGCAGCAGGAGCGGTCCGCCAGGCCTACGGCGACCTCCAGCACCTCGTCTGGCAGGCCGAGACCTTCGGCTTCCACCTGGCCGAACTGGAGATCCGCCAGCACAGCGAGGTCCACGCCGCGGCCCTGGCCGAACTGGAGTCCGGCGGCGCGCTCTCGGAGCGCACCGAGGAGGTCCTCGACACCATCCGGACCGTCTCCTGGATCCAGGAGCGCTTCGGAGTGGAGGCCTGCCGCCGCTACATCGTCAGCTTCACCCGCTCGGCCGGGGACATCGAGGCCGTCCACAAGCTGGCCACCTACGCCCTGCCGCCCAAGCGCGTGCCGGTCCTGGACGTCATCCCGCTCTTCGAGACCGGTGCCGACCTGGAGGCCTCGCCCGGGGTGCTGGCCGGGATGCTCGACCTCCCGCCGGTCCGCCAGCGCCTGGCCGACAACGACCGGCGCCTGGAGGTGATGCTCGGCTACAGCGACTCCGCCAAGGACGTGGGCCCGGTCAGCGCCACCCTGCGCCTGTACGACGCCCAGGCCCGGCTGTCCGCCTGGGCCCGCGAACACGACGTGCGCCTGACCCTGTTCCACGGCCGGGGCGGTTCCCTGGGCCGTGGCGGCGGCCCGGCCAGCCGCGCCCTGCTCGCCCAGGCGCCGGGCTCGGTCGACGGGCGGTTCAAGGTCACCGAACAGGGCGAGGTCATCTTCGCCCGCTACGGACAGGCCGCGATCGGCCGCCGCCACATCGAACAGGTCGGCCACGCCGTCCTGATGGCCTCCACCGACGCCGTCCAGGAGCACGAGCGCACCGCCGCCGAGCTCTACCGGCGCCACGCCGACACCATCGCGGAGGCCGCCCAGGAGGCGTACCTGTCGCTGATCGGCACCGAGGACTTCGCGGTGTGGTTCTCCCAGGTCAGCCCGCTGGAGGAGCTCGGTGAGCTCCGCCTGGGGTCGCGCCCCTCCCGGCGCGGCGCCGCCCGGGGGCTGGGCGACCTGCGGGCGATCCCGTGGGTGTTCGCGTGGACCCAGACCCGGGTGAACCTGCCCGGCTGGTTCGGTCTCGGCACCGGCCTGGCCGCCGTGGCGGACCTGCCCGTCCTCCAGGCGGCCTACCGCGAGTGGCCCCTGTTCGCGTCGCTGCTGGACAACGCCGAGATGAGCCTGGCCAAGACCGACCGCACCATCGCGGAGCGCTACCTCGCGCTGGGCGACCGGCCCGAACTCAGCGAGACGGTCCTGCGGGAGTACGACCTGACCCGCGAGCTCGTCCTCAGGGTGACCGGCCACAGCCGCCTGCTGGAGAACCGCGCGGTCCTGTCCCGCGCCGTGGACCTGCGCAACCCCTACGTGGACGCGCTCAGCCACCTCCAGCTCCGTGCTCTGGAGGCGCTGCGCGGCGAGGAGGCGGACTCCCTGTCCGAGGAGGACAGCGAGCACCTGGAGCGACTGCTCCTGCTCTCCGTCAACGGCGTGGCCGCCGGTCTCCAGAACACCGGCTGACTGCTGTAATGGTGGGATGAACGAGATCCCGTCCCTGGACCGGGCCGCGATCACCTCGGCGGTGATCCGGCCCGGCGGGCTCTGGCGACGCGTCGACGTGGTCCCCGAAGCCGGGTCCACCAACACCGAACTGGTCGCGAGGTCCAAAGAGGGCGCCCCCGAGGGCACGGTGCTGGTCACCGAGCACCAGACCGCCGGGAAGGGAAGGCTCGGGCGCGGGTTCACGACCCCGCCACGGGTCGCGCTCACCTTCTCGCTCCTCGTCCGCCCCGGGGTGCCCTCGGAGGAACTCGGCTGGGTGTCCCCGCTGATGGGCCTGGCGGCCGTCGCCGCCGTCCGGCGGACGACGGGCCTGGAGACGCGGCTCAAGTGGCCCAACGACCTGCTCCTCGGTGAGCGGAAGCTCGCCGGGATCCTCGCGGAGGCCGACTTCTCCGACCCCGACCGCCCCGGGATCGTGGTCGGCATGGGGCTGAACGTCTCCCAGACGCGCGACGAACTCCCGGTGGAGACCGCCACGTCCCTGCGCGCCGAGGGCGCCGACACCCTCCGGGAGACCCTCCTCGTTGCGGTCCTGGAGGAGTTCGAGCGGCGCTACTCCGCCTGGGAGCCCGCCGACGAGTACCGGGACGTCTGCGTGACCATCGGCCGCCGGGTCCGCGTCCACCTGCCTGGGGACACCTACCTGGACGGCACCGCCACGGGCGTGGACGACCAGGCGCGCCTGCTCGTGGAGGGGCGGGCCCTCAGCGCCGGAGACGTCGTACACGTCCGGCCAGGCCGATGAATCGTGTGCCATCATCACTTTCATGGCTATCGCGGACCGCTATCTCTCCGACGACGAGGAACTCGTCCACGTCGCACGGCAGCACTGGACCCTCCTCGCCGGGGAGTTCGTCGCCCTGTTCCTCATCATCGGTGTCGTCGGCACCGCCCTCTTCTTCATCCCCTGGTCCGAGGACTGGAGCCTGATCGCCGCGGGCGTCGTGGTGGCCGTCGGGGTCGTCGCGGCCCTGGCCTTCTGGTTCGTCCCCATGCTCAAGTGGGCGACCACGGTCTACATCCTCACCAACCGGCGCCTGATGATGCGTGACGGCATCATCTCCAAACAGGGCCGGGACATGCCGCTCACCAGGGTCAACGATGTCTCCTTCAACATCTCCCTCTGGGAACGGATCATGCGGTACGGAACGTTGTCCATTCAGTCGGCGTCCGAGCAGGAGGGCATGGTCCTCCAGCGCGTGCCCAGACCCCAGTGGTTCCAGTCGGAGATCTACCGCCAGGTCAACGCGGCCCAGCGGCCCGAGTACCCGTCGGGAACCTGACCCTGGCGCACCATCGGCGTAAGCTGGAGGTGCATCCCACACCGCCCCCGTGCGGTAAGGCCGTGAAAGAGAACGTATGCCGTCGCGTCCTGACCCGAAAGCGATCGAGTCCGTCCTGCTCGGTGGTGAAGCGGTCTACACCAGGGAACAGGCGGTCGAGCTCGCCGAAGCCGACCCCGAACTGGCCGGACGCGTCTGGCGTGCCCTGGGCTTCCCCACGCTGGGCGACGACTCGGTGATCTTCGCCGAGAGCGACGTCGAGGCGCTCCGCATCACCAACTCCCTCCTGAAGGAGGGGCTCCTCGACGAGGAGGGCGTGGTCCGCTTCGCCCGTGCCATGGGTCAGACCATGGCCAGACTCGCGGACTGGCAGACCAGCATCCTGAGCACCCTCATCTTCCAGAACGAGGACTCCGCCAGCCCCCTGATGAACCAGGTCAAGGAGCTCCTGCCGGACGTGGAGCGCCTCCTCCTGCACATCTGGCGCCGCCAGCTCGCCGCCTCCACGGCGCGCACCCTCGCGGTGATGTCCAACAACAACGACATCGTCCCGAACTACTACCCGCTGATCGTGGGCTTCGCGGACCTGGTCTCCTTCACCACCCTGAGCCGGGAGCTCGACGAGGTCGAACTCGCGGGCGTGGTGGAGGGCTTCGAGGCCACCGCCGCCGACATCGTCGCCTCCGGTGGCGGGCGCGTGGTCAAGACCCTCGGGGACGAGGTGCTCTACGTCGCGGACTCACCCCTCCAGGCAGCGGACATCGCCCTGCGCCTGGCCTCCGGTGTGAAGACCCACGTGGAGGTCCCCGACGTCCGGGTGGGTGTCGCCTACGGCCCGGTCCTCACCCTGCACGGGGACGTCTTCGGCACCACCGTCAACCGGTCCAGCAGACTCACCTCCTTCGCCCGGCCCGGCACGGTCCTCATCGACGAGGCCCTGGCCGAGAGCCTCACCGACGAGGAGGGCCTCCAGGTGGTGCAGGTCCGGGCCCGACACGCCCACGGTCTGGGACTCATTCAGCCCTACGCGCTACGCCGGGACTTCGACGCGCAACCGCACGTGTCGACGCCCCCGGAGGGATAGGCTCGAAATCCCAACGTGAGGCGGTGAGAGTGTGACCCCCATCCAGCAGCTGCGTACCTCGGGTGTCTTCAGCGTCGAGGGCGCCGAGTCCGACATCGAGAACAACGTGTGGATCGTCGGCAACGACGAGAGCGCGGTGGTGATCGACGCCGCCCACGACCACGAGCGCATCGCCCGGGGCCTGGGCGACCGCGAACTCATGGCCATCGTGTGCACCCACGGCCACCCGGACCACATCAACGCGGCCGTCGCCCTGGCCGACCTCACGGACTGCCCGATCCTCCTCCACCCGGACGACTCCGAGCTGTGGCACCAGGTCCACCCCTACCGTGAACCGGACGCGCCCCTCCTGCACGGCGAGGTCCTGCGCGCGGGCGACGTGGAGCTCACCGTGCTGCACACCCCGGGTCACACGCCCGGCGGGGTCTCCTTCCACTCCCCGGAACTCGGCGTGGTCTTCAGCGGCGACACCCTCTTCCCCGACGGCCCCGGCGCCACCGGCCAGCCCTCCTCGGACTTCCCCACGATCATCGCGTCCATCCG
This sequence comes from Nocardiopsis eucommiae, assembly GCF_965344335.1. Taxonomy (NCBI): domain Bacteria; kingdom Bacillati; phylum Actinomycetota; class Actinomycetes; order Streptosporangiales; family Nocardiopsidaceae; genus Nocardiopsis; species Nocardiopsis eucommiae. The sequence goes on along the minus strand of NZ_CBDRIY010000018.1, from coordinate 23,992 downwards.
CGACCAGCTGACCACCCTCCCGGGCGACACCATCGTCCACCCGGGCCACGGCGAGTCCACCACGATCGCGGAGGCCGCCCACCACCTGGAGGAGTGGTCCGCCCGGGGCTTCTGACCCCCGGCGCCGCGGCCCCGCGGCGGGAGGGGCCGGGCGACCGGACCGCCGCCGCCCCGCCAGCCCCCCGCCCTCCTCCCGCTCCCCGGACCTCGTTCCCGCAACGCCTCCGAAGCTCGCACAGCCGAACCGGTGCGGGCCCCCCGCTGTGCGAGGCTGCGGAGCCTGCGTAGCGGCGCACAGCAGGGGAGACGGCCGGTCGCATCGATCGGCGCGAGCGCCGAGTCAACCGAAAGCATCCACGGCGCACGCTCTAGGCCGTTCCCCGGCCCTCCTCCGGGCGGCGGACGTTCGGGGCGATGGGGGTGTCCTTCGGCCGACGGCCGATCTTCGACCCCAGCCACACCAACGGGTCGTACTTCCGGTCCACCACGCGTTCCTTCAACGGGATCAGGGCGTTGTCCGTGATGTGGATCCCCTCGGGGCACACCTCCGTGCAGCACTTGGTGATGTTGCAGTACCCGAGCCCGAACTCCTCCTGCGCCGTGCGGCGCCGGTCCGCCGTGTCCTCGGGGTGCATCTCCAACTCCGCGACCCGCATCAGGAACCTCGGGCCCGAGAAGTGCTCCTTGTTCTCCTCGTGGTCACGGATCACGTGGCACACGTCGTTGCACAGGAAGCACTCGATGCACTTGCGGAACTCCTGCGAACGCTCCACGTCCGCCTGCCGCATCCGGAAGTCGCCCGGCTCCGTCCCCGGCGCGGGGGTGAACGACGGGATCTCCCTGGCCTTGGCGTAGTTGAAGGAGACGTCGCACACGAGGTCACGGACCACGGGGAAGGTGCGCATCGGGGTCACGGTGACGACCTCGTCGTCCTCGAAAACGCTCATCCTGGTCATACAGGACAGACGGGGCCGACCGTTGATCTCCACGGAACAGGAACCGCACTTGCCCGCCTTGCAGTTCCACCGCACCGCCATGTCCGGGGCCTGGGTGGCCTGGAGCCGGTGCAGCACGTCCAGGACGACCTCGCCCTCGTTCACCTCCACCCGGTACTCGGTGAGTTCTCCGTCCGGACCGCCGCGCCACACGCGGAACGTCCGCTCGCTCATGACGTGTCCTCCTCGCTCGCCCCTGCTCCGTTCCCACCGTTCGTCTCGTCCGCACCGTCGGCACCGCCAGCCCCGGCCGCGTCGCCCGGACCGTCCCGGCCCTGGGCGTCGTCGGGCAGCTCCTCCTTGGTCAGGTACTTGGCCAGCTCGTCCCGGTCGAAGAGTGCGAGCAGCTCACCGGGGATGTCCGCGAGGGGGGTCCGCTCCAGCTCCACGCGCCCGTCGACCGCGCGCACGGACAGGTTCACCCGACGCCACTCGGCCGACATCTCCGGACAGTCGTCCCGTGTGTGGCCGCCCCGCGACTCCGTGCGCTCCAGTGCCGCCCGCGCCACCGCCTCGGACACCAGCAGCATGTTGGGCAGGGCCAGCGCCAGGTGCCATCCGGGGTTGTACACCCGGTCTCCCGGGGCGCTGAGCACGTCCACCCGCTCGGCCAGCGCCGCCAACCGCTCCAGGGCCCGTTCCACCTCCGGTCCCCTGCGGATGATCCCGACCAGGTCGTTCATGGTGTCCTGGAGCTCGGAGTGGATGGCGTACGGGTTCTCCCCGGCGCCCTGTTTGAGCGGCGCCAGCGACGAGGCGACGGCCTCCGCCGCCGCCCGCTCCAACACGCCGGTCGCCGGGGTCGAGTCCCCCTCGCCCGCCTCCAACGCGTCCACGTACGCGGCGGCGCCCAGCCCCGCCCGGCGACCGAACACCAGCAGGTCGGACAGCGAGTTGCCGCCCAGACGGTTGGAACCGTGCATCCCGCCCGCCACCTCCCCGGCGGCGAACAGACCGGGAACGTCCGACGCGGCGGTGTCGGCGTCCACCCGCACCCCGCCCATCACGTAGTGGCAGGTGGGACCCACCTCCATCGGCTCGGCGGTGATGTCCACGTCCGCCAGCTCCCTGAACTGGTGGTGCATGGACGGCAGCCGACGCCTGATCTCCTCGGCGGGAAGCCGCGAGGACACGTCCAGGAACACACCGCCGTGCGGGGAGCCCCGCCCCTCCTTGACCTCGCTGTTGATCGCCCGGGCCACCTCGTCCCGGGGCAGCAGCTCCGGCGGTCTGCGATGGCGCGTCGGATCGTCGTACCAGCCGTCCGCCTCCTCCTCGGTCTCGGCGTACTGCGACCGGAAGACGTCGGGCACGTAGTCGAACATGAACCGTTCGCCCCGGGAGTTGCGCAGCACGCCACCGTCACCCCGTACGGACTCGGTGACGAGGATGCCCTTGACCGACGGGGGCCAGACCATCCCGGTGGGGTGGAACTGGACGAACTCCATGTTGATCAGCGAGGCACCCGCGCGCAGGGCCAGGGCGTGCCCGTCCCCGGTGTACTCCCAGGAGTTGGACGTGGTGCGGAAGGCCTTGCCGATGCCGCCGGTGGCGAGGATGACGGTGGGGGCCTCGAACAGCACGAACCCGCCGTCCACCCTGCGGTAGCCGAACGCCCCGACGATCCGACCGTCGTCTCCTCCCTCCCTGACCAGGCTGGTCACGGCGGTCTCGGCGAACACCGCCAGCCGCTCGTCCGGGTCACCGAACTCCGCCGCGTCCGCCTGTTGGAGGGCCACGATCCGCTGCTGGAGGGTGCGGATGAGCTCCAGCCCGGTGCGGTCGCCCACGTGGGCCAGGCGCGGGTACTCGTGTCCGCCGAAGTTGCGCTGGCTGATCCGCCCGTCCTCTGTGCGGTCGAACAGCGCGCCCCAGTACTCCAGTTCCAGGATGCGTTCGGGCGCCTCCCTGGCGTGGAGTTCCGCCATGCGGGGGTCGTTCAGGAACTTCCCGCCGCGCAGGGTGTCGCGGAAGTGCACCTTCCAGCTGTCGGCCGCGTTGGTGTTGCCGAGGGCGGCCGCGGCGCCGCCCTCCGCCATCACCGTGTGTGCCTTCCCGAAGAGCGACTTCGACACGATCGCGGTGCGTTTGCCCTGTTCCCGGGCGGCGATCGCGGCGCGGAGCCCGGCGCCGCCCGCCCCGACCACCACGACGTCGTAGCGGTGTCGGGTGATCCCGTTCCCCTCGCGGTGGCGCGACCGCGGCGAGGGCTCGGCTGAGGCACGCCCCGGGGAGGGCGGCGGGTGTCCTGTCGGCGGGGGCGGGGGCGGGGGCGGTGACGGTGGCTCCGGTGAGGTCGGGGAGTTCCCGGACGTCGGGGAGAGCCTGGAGGAAGGGCCGGGCGTGGGGGGCATGGGGCGCGTGTACTCCTTCACCGGTCAGTTGAGGATGCGCGGGTCCGTGATGGTGCCGCTGGCGACCAACGCGACGTAGGCGTCCGTGGCGATCAGCGAGGCGATGCTGAGCCAGCCGAACAGCATGTGCCGGTCGTTCAGCGCGGAGGCGCGGGACCAGAGCCAGTAGCGGACCGGTCGCCCGCCGAAGCTGCGCAGCCGGCCGCCCATGATGTGCCGACACGAGTGGCAGCCGAACGTGTAGCACCACAGCAGCACCACGTTGGTGAGCATGACGAGGTTGCCGACCCCGACGCCGAACCCGCCGTCCGTGCCGTGGAAGAAGGGGACGATCATGTCCCAGGTGTTGACCAGGACGATGGCCCCGGCGAAGTAGAAGAAGTACCGGTGCCCGTTCTGGGGGAGCATCAGCGGCCGGGTCTCGCCCGTGTAGGTCCGGTGCGGCTCACGCACGGCGCAGGCGGTCGGCGCCTGCCAGACCGAGCGGTAGTAGGCCTTGCGGTAGTAGTAGCAGGTCACCCGGAACAGCAGCAGGATCGGCAGGCTGAGCAGGGCGTAGGGGAGGATCGGGGGGAACTCCCACGGCAGTCGGCCGAGGAGCGACGCGTCGGGGACGCACTGCTGGGCGAGGCAGGGGGAGTAGAAGGGGGTCAGGTAGTGGTGCTCCTGGACCCAGTAGTGGTCCTGTTGGAACACCCGGGCCGCCCCGTAGACGAGGAAGGTGGCCAGCCCCAACGTCGTCAGGGTCGGGCCCAGCCACCATCGGTCGGTGCGCAGTGTTCGCTGGCTCAGGCGTGCCCGGCCGCCGCCGGGGCGCGCGTCGTGAGTGGGGGTCACCGTGGTCTCCACCTCCTGTGGAGAGCGGTCGGACCCGGGGACGGGGCGCGGACCCGTGCCTCAGGTGGCCGTGACCGCTCCCGGATGCTGGATCGCTGTGGGCGAGCAGTGCTGCGGGGGAAGCAGTAGCGAACCGGTCTGCCACTCAACGTTAGGTCGCTGTGATCACGGTCACGTTCCAGGCCGGGCACAACCCCCAGGAAATGGTGTGATGTGCGCCACTATGACATTGTCTTTTGTTGTAACTTGTGGTCGGAAATCCTTTATGTACTCCATGACCTTTTCGGTTTTCAGGATTCCCGTGTTAAAGGAGCGGAGGGGGTGAAAGTTCCCCCCCACCCCCTCCACCCGGATCGCCCCGCCCGGTCCCGCACGGGATCAGGGAACCAGCAGCGCCCTCGGGGACTCCACGAGCTCCGCCGGTACCCGCACCCCGAGCTCGGCCAGCCTCCGCAGGTGCGTCTGACGGCTGAACCGTTCACGCAGCACCTCGTGGCCGGTCCGCACCTGCCGGGCGTACCGTTCCTCGTCCCCCATCAGCGCCTCGACCTCGGCGCTGACGCCCTCAGGCTCCGCGTAGAGCGCCGCGTCCCCGAAGACCGGCGCGAACGAGTGCGGGAGGACGGTCGGCAGACCGACCGCGACGGCCTCCAGCGGGGCACGGCCGAACGACTCCAGGTAGCCCTGACCCGTGAAGTACACGTACGCGTCCAGCCCGTGCAGGAACTCGCGGACGCCCACCGAGTCGAACGGGTGCCCGGTCCAGTGCTCGGGCAACCCGCCCAGCGTCCGCTCGGCGTGGGTCGTCCCACCCAGCACGTGCGTCTCCCAGCCGGGCAGCGCCGGGTACGCGGCGGCCAGCACCGCCGGGTCCTCCGGCCACTTGTCCCGGTCGTCCCGTGAGTGGCGGCCGAGCAGCACCCGGCCGTCCGGGTTCCGTCGTCCGCCGCGCCGCCACGCGTCGAGGTCGATGATGTTGGTCCAGTCCTCGTCCGCCAGCGGGACCCCCGCCATCTCCGAGGCGTGGTGCAGCACCATCGCCTCACGCACCCTCGGACTGATCGGGTACCAGGTGTGCTCCCCGAGCATGCTGGTGAACCCCTCCACACAGCGGGCGACGTTCCACGCCTCGTTCGGGGCGGCGTCCTCGCGCACCCCGCGCCCGGCCCCGTCCGCCCCGACCCCGTACCGGCGGTTCGGTGTCTGATTGAGGACCACGATCCGCCGCGCGGCCTCCACCGACGGAAGGACGTCCATCGGGTGCTGGCCGATCAGCGGGAACCGCACCACCAGCAGGTCGCAGGTGACGCGTTCGTCCGGGGCCACGAAGCGGACCCGGTCGTTGTCCACGGTGGCCAGGATCCTGGGGTTCACACCCCGGGACTGGTCGGCGCGCAGCACCGGGTGGTGCACGAGGCCGGTGGTCAGCCCCGCGTCACGCTGCGCGGTGATCTCCTGGAGGTTGCTGCCGGTGCTGCCGCCGGGCAGGCGGAAGTCCGACATCAGCACCACGTCGAAGTGCCGGGCCGCGCGCGGCGCCCGGATGCGCGCCGTCAGCAGCGAGGGGACCCCGGAGGCCCCCCGGGCGGCGCGTGGGGCGGCGAGGTCGGCCAGGTGGGCGTGGTCGCGGGCGCTGTCGGGCTGACCCGTCGCGCGGTGCCAGTTGGAGAGCGTCTTGTGCGCCTCGGCGCGCACGGCCGGGGTGGCCTCGTGGTCCGCGCCGAGACCGCGCAGCCGCTCCAGTCCCAGGGAGCTGTACCCGTTCCAGAGCAGGTCCTGGGCCTCGGACAGGTGCCGTTCGGCGGGGGTCCGCGTGGCCTCCGTGTCCGATCCCCGGCCCGCGCTCCGGTGCGATCCTCGGCTCGAACGCTCGCCCGGACGTCCGTCCGCCCCCGCCTCCGAGGTGCCGTGCGCGGACCTCCTGGCCTGTCGCTCGTACCGGGCCCAGCCCTCCACGGCCCGGTCCGCGCAGGCGTCGGCGGCCTCCTGGATGGCCTGGCGCACCCGCACGTCACGGTCGCGCGCCGCGCCGACCTCGTCACGGCGGTCGTACGCCATCTCGTCGAGCTGGACGCGCACCTCCTCCATCTTCTCCGCGAGGGTTCTGCGTTCTCTGTCCACGGCGAAGGCGACCGCGAGCGCGAGGACGGAGAGCCCGGCGAAGACCAGCGCCAGGGCCAGCCTCGGCGGGCTGAGGGCCACCGCCGCCGTGACCGCGACGACCGCGACCGAGACGACCTGCTTCAGGGAAATCGAACTGAGACTCATGACGACGACCACGTTCCGCATAGGGGATGTCTGTCTCCCGCGCGGATCCGGTGGGGGAGGCCGGTGGAGCGGCGGGTGCCACCAAGGGTCGCCCAGGGGACCCGCGTGACGAAGGAACACCGGTTCGGAGGAGGGTCGGTGACAGAGCGGCCCGAAGCGGTCGATACCGGAGTGGGCCGGACCCAGGATCAGCAGGTCAGGGGGTTCGTCGGTTCGCGGTGCTCCCTGCGACCGCGTCCCTACGCGAGCCTCCCGTCAGTCCGTGGGACCCGCGTCGGCCCCCGTGCCGCCGCCCTCTCCCGCCCACCGGCGGTCGTGGTCGGGATCGCCGGCGTCGGCCGCCGAGATCAGCACCTCCAGGTCCGGGCCGAGGTCCTCCGGCGACATCGCCAACAGGTACTCGTTCAGGTGGCGGCGGAAGGCCTCCGCCGAGTGGGACGGCTCCACGTCCTTGCGCCTGGCCAGGGCCACCGTGCGCAGCAGCCGCGGCCGGGCCAGCGGCGTGCCCCTCAGTCCCGGGCGGTTGCGCAGCACCATGCTCGGCACCACCGCCAGCCCCAACCCGGCCTCCACGAACCGCAGCACGGCGTCCATCTCGCCGCCCTCCACGGCCAGGTCCGGCTCGAACCCGGCGGCCCGGCACGCGCGCAGGGTGGCCTCGCGGACGTCGTAACCCCGCCGGAACATCACGAGCGGGCGGTGCTCCAGCTCCGTGATGCGGATCGACGCCCGCCCGTTGGGGGAGGGGCGCGAGGTCGGGCTCGCCACCACCAGGTTCTCCCTCAGGATCGGGGTGGTCGAGAAGTCCGGGTCGCTGCTGTGGAGTGGCAGGATGATGAGGGCCAGGTCCAGTTCCCCCCGCCCCAGGTCCCGGATGAGGTCGCGGGAGCCGCTCTCCTCCACGTGCAGCTCGATCCCGGGGAAGCGCCGGTGGAAGTCCGAGAGCACGTCGGCCAGCAGCCCGGCGCACAGTGACGGCGTCGCTCCCAGCCGGACGCGGCCCCGCCGCACCCCGGCCAGTTCGGCCACCTCCCGGCGGGCCGTCTCCAGGTCGGTGAGGATGCGCTGGGCCAGCGGAAGCAGGGCCTCACCTGCGGGTGTGAGTGTGATGTTTCCCCGAGCACGACTGAATAACGGCGCACCCAACTCGCGCTCAAGGCTGCGGATCTGTTTGCTCAAACTCGGCTGGGCGACACGAGAAAGCTCGGCTGCGCGGGTGAAATGACGCGTGCGGGCGACAGCGACGAAGTAGGCCAGCTGTTGGAACTGCATGCTCCATAGCCTATGGCTATGGACACCAGGGTCCCCATGACTTGGACGTCAGACTTAACTCGAATTTAAAGTGGCAGGCTGTGGCGAACAGTACCTTGACCAAGAAGCGGTCTACGGCCTACGGGTCCACGGTGGCGCTCAAGTCAGCAATGGCGGCCTCCGGTGCGATCCTCGTGCTGTATTTGATCGCGCACATGTACGGCAACCTGAAGGTCTTCGCGGGCCAGGAGGCCTTCGACGGCTATGCGCACTCCCTACGGGAGATCGGGTACCCGCTCCTTCCCGAGAGCGGGTTCCTCTGGATCTTCCGGATCGTGCTCCTCGCGAGCATCCTGATCCACATCTACTCCGCCGCGGTTCTGACGATCCGCGCGCGCGGTGCCCGTGAGCAGCGCTACGTGGTGCAGAAGCGGGTCCAGCGGACCTACTCCTCCTACACGATGCGCTGGGGCGGTGTGCTGATCGCGCTCTTCGTGATCTTCCACATCCTCCACCTCACGGTGAACGTCATCGCTCCCGGCGGCAAGTCCGACAGCCCCTTCGAGCGCCTGGTGAACGGGTTCCAGCCCGAGTTCTGGTTCGTGACCCTGTTCTACGTCCTGGCCGTCATCGCGGTGGGCTTCCACCTGCGGCACGGCATCTGGAGTGGCCTGGCCACCCTCGGCGTCAACAAGGCCAGCCGCCAGAGCAAGATCAACGCCGTCGCCGTGGCGATCGCGCTGGTCGTGACGGTCGGCTTCCTGCTTCCGCCCCTGGCGGTCACCTTTGGACTGGTGAAGTAAATGCCTGAGAACGACCTCTACATCGAGGGCGCCCCGATCCGCGACGAGAAGGCGCCCGAGGGACCGATCAACGAGCGCTGGGACCAGCGCCGTTTCTCGGCCAAGCTGGTCAACCCCGCGAACCGGCGCAAGCTCTCCGTCATCATCGTCGGCACCGGCCTGGCCGGTGCGGCCGCCGCGGCCACGATGGGCGAGGCGGGCTACAACGTCATCTCGTTCTGTTACCAGGACAGCCCCCGCCGCGCGCACTCCATCGCCGCGCAGGGCGGCATCAACGCCGCGAAGAACTACCGCAACGACGGCGACAGCATCCACCGCCTGTTCTACGACACGGTCAAGGGCGGTGACTTCCGCTCCCGCGAGTCGAACGTCTACCGCCTGGCCCAGACCAGTGTCGAGATCATCGACCAGTGCGTGGCCCAGGGCGTGCCGTTCGCCCGCGAGTACGGCGGTCTGCTCGACAACCGTTCCTTCGGCGGCGTGCAGGTCTCCCGTACCTTCTACGCGCGCGGCCAGACGGGTCAGCAGCTGCTGATCGGCGCCTACCAGGCGCAGGAGCGGCAGATCGCGGCGGGCACCGTCCAGATGAACACCCGCCACGAGATGCTCGAGGTCATCGTCGTGGACGGCAAGGCGCGCGGCATCATCGCGCGCGACATGGTCACCGGCGAGATCGAGACGCACTTCGCCGACGCCGTGGTCCTGGCCACTGGCGGGTACGGCAACGTGTTCTTCCTGTCGACCAACGCCATGGGCTCCAACGTCACCGCCGCGTGGCGCGCCCACCGCAAGGGCGCGCACTTCGCGAACCCCTGTTACACGCAGATCCACCCGACCTGCATCCCGGTCAGCGGCGACTACCAGTCCAAGCTGACCCTGATGAGCGAGTCGCTGCGCAACGACGGCCGGATCTGGGTGCCCAAGGAGGGTGGCGACACACGCGACCCGCGTCAGATCCCCGAGGGCGAGCGCGACTACTACCTGGAGCGCATCTACCCGGCCTTCGGCAACCTGGTGCCGCGTGACATCGCCTCCCGCGCCGCCAAGAACGTCTGCGACGAGGGTCGCGGCGTCGGCCCCGGCGGCCTGGGCGTCTACCTGGACTTCGCCGACGCGATCGCCCGCCTGGGCCGCGACGCCGTCGAGGCCAAGTACGGCAACCTCTTCGACATGTACCAGCGCATCACCGGCGAGAACCCGTACGAGGTTCCGATGCGCATCTACCCCGCGGTGCACTACACCATGGGTGGCCTGTGGGTCGACTACGACCTCCAGAGCACCATCCCGGGCCTGTTCGTGACCGGTGAGGCCAACTTCTCCGACCACGGCGCCAACCGCCTGGGCGCCAGTGCGCTGATGCAGGGTCTGGCGGACGGCTACTTCGTCCTGCCGAACACCATCAACGACTACCTGGCCAGCGGCCCGTTCGAGAAGCTGGACGAGAGCCACCCCGAGGCCGTCAAGGCCAAGGAGGAGGTCACCTCCCGCATCGACAAGCTGCTCTCCATCAACGGTTCCCGCACCGTCGACTCCTTCCACAAGGAGCTCGGCCACATCATGTGGGACTACTGCGGCATGGAGCGCAACGAGGAGGGCCTGCGCAAGGCGATCGAGCTCATCCGTGAGCTGCGCGCCGAGTTCTGGCGCGACGTCAAGGTGCTGGGCACGAACGAGGAGCTCAACCAGGCTCTGGAGAAGGCCAACCGCGTGGCCGACTTCCTCGAACTGGGCGAGCTCATGTGCATCGACGCCCTGCACCGCCGCGAGTCCTGCGGCGGCCACTTCCGCGCCGAGAGCCAGACCGAGGACGGCGAGGCCCTGCGCCACGACGACGAGTTCGCCTACGTCGCCGCGTGGGAGTTCGGTGGCGTTGACAGCAAGCCCGTGCTCCACAAGGAAGCCCTGGAGTACGAGTACGTCGAGATGAAGCAGCGGAGCTACAAGTGAACATCACCCTGCGCGTGTGGCGCCAGAAGGGCCGTGACGACGAAGGCCGGATGGTCACGTACAAGCTCACGGACGTCTCGCCGGACATGTCCTTCTTGGAGATGCTCGACGTCCTCAACGAGAAGCTCACTCTCGAGAACGAGGACCCGGTCGCGTTCGACCACGACTGCCGTGAGGGTATCTGTGGTGCCTGTGGCGTCGTGATCGACGGCGAGGCCCACGGCCCGGAGGTCACCACCACCTGCCAGCTGCACATGCGCAGCTTCAACGACGGCGACACCATCACGGTGGAGCCGTGGCGGGCCAAGGCCTTCCCGGTCGTGAAGGACCTGGTCGTGGACCGTGGTTCGTTCGACCGCATCATCCAGGCGGGCGGCTTCATCAGCGCCCCCACGGGTACCGCGCCGGACGCCCACGCCAACCCGATCCCGAAGCCGGACGCCGACCGCGCGTTCGACGCCGCGACCTGCATCGGCTGCGGCGCCTGCGTGGCGGCCTGCCCGAACGCCTCCGGCATGCTGTTCACCGCCGCGAAGGTCACCCACCTCGGCATGCTCCCGCAGGGGCAGCCGGAGCGGGCCTCGCGCGTGGTGAAGATGATCAACCAGCACGACCACGAGGACTTCGGCGGCTGCACCAACATCGGTGAGTGCGCGGCGGTCTGCCCCAAGGGCATCCCGCTGGACACCATCTCGCAGCTCAACCGCGACCTGCTGGGCTCGCTCAGCAAGGGCATCGGCTAGGCGGGACCCTCGGTTGTCAGAACGGGCCGTACCCCTCGGGGTGCGGCCCGTTCCGCGTCGCCGAGTCTGCCGGAGGGCGGTCAGGAGGCGGGGCGCAGCAGGAAGTAGCTGGTGCCGACTCCCTCGTGCGGAACCTGGTGCACGCAGCGGAAGCCGAAGTTCTCGTAGAAGCCGACGCTCTTGTCGTTGAGGGTCTGGGTGAAGACCGGCAGCTGATGGGAGTCGGCCTGATCCAGCCCGGCGGTCAGCAGCCCGCCGGCCAGCCCGGTGCCCGCCGCGCTCGGGTCGACGCCCAACGCGGCCAGGTACAGGTGAGACTCCTGCGGGGCGGCCATCTTCCACTCGGCGAAGATCCGGACGAACGCGGCCAGGCGGGCGCGCCCGATGAGCGGGCCCCAGTGCGGCCAGGTGCGCACGGACACCAGCGGGCCCTCCGGGTTGCTGGTCGGCTGGGCCCAGAGCGCGGCGCCGCGGATGACCGGCGCGGCCCCGGACTCCTCCGCCAGCTCGGTGACCCGGGTGTCGCCCGCGGGCACGTAGCCGTAGCCGGTGGTCAGGGCGAAGAACCGGCGCACCCTGGCCATGCGCTGCTCGTCGTCGGGGAACAGCCACCGGAAGAGGGGATCGTCGTGCAGCGAGCGGCTCAGCACCCGGGCCGCCCCGGGCACGTCGTCGAGGGTGGCGGAGCGGGCGGTGGAGGTGACGATCGGACTCATCCTGGCTACTTCCTGGTAGGGGGCGACTCGCTCATGTTAGATCACGGGACAATCACGGACGAGGGGTGGTCGCGCCCCCGGTCACCGGTTGGTCGAACACGTGCGCCCGCACCCAGGCGTGCATGGCCACGGCGGCGGCCGCACCCGCGTTGATGGACCGGGTCGACCCGAACTGGGCGATCGACAGCACCGCCGAGCAGACCTCGCGGACCTCCTCGGACAGGCCCGGCCCCTCCTGGCCGAACACCAGCACGGCGTTCCTTGGCAGCGGGTGGGTCTCCAGGGGGACCGCCCCGGGCAGGTTGTCCACCCCGACCAGGACGAGGTCGCGCTCGGCCGCCCAGGCCACCAGCGACTCCGTGTCCGGGTGGTGGTGGACGTGCTGGTAGCGGTCGGTCACCATCGCGCCCCGACGGTTCCAGCGCCGCTTGCCGACGATGTGGACCGCCGCGCAGCCGAACGCGTTGGCGGTGCGCACGACCGAACCGATGTTGAAGTCGTGGGACCAGTTCTCCACCGCCACGTGGAACTCGTGCCGGACCGTGTCGAGGTCGGCCACGATCGCCTCGCGCCGCCAGTAGCGGTAGTGGTCCACCACGTTGCGGCGGTCGCCTCCGGCCAGCAGCTCCGGGTCGTAGTGGTCGCCCTCGGGCCAAGGGCCCTCCCACGGTCCGACGCCCACCTCGCGGGCCTCGTCCTCCCCGGAGGGGTGCTCGACGGGGATCACGGTGGTGGCCTCGGTGGCGGGGTGCTCGTTCATCGTCTCCAGCTTACGAACCGCCTGCGGCCGCCCGAGCCGGTCGCACCCGCCCCGACCGGGCAGGGACCCCTACAGGTGGATGCCCCCGTGGAAGTCGCGACCCTGGATGACGCGCGCGGACCCGCTCACGTCGCCGTGGATCTGGTTGACCACGGAGCCCTCGCCCGCCTGGTTGATCTCCCGCACCTCCGAGCGGAGCTCCGCCAGCAGCCGTCCGATCTCCGGGTCCTCCCGGGCCGCCCGCTCCAGGTGCGTGGAGACGGCCTCCACGGCCCCGGCGTCGTCCTGTTCCAGGCGGAGGTCGTCCAGCGCCTCCTGCGCCTCGGGCTCGGATCGGAACCGCTTGGTCACGGCCCTGTACAGGGACTTGAAGGTGGTGACCACGCCCTCCCCGAGGCCGTCACCCAGTTTGGTGGCCGAGGCGGTGGCGAGGGCGGCGACGATGGCGGTGGTGACGGGATCGGCCATGGGGGCTCCTTGGGGCGGGGCGGACGTCCACCCCCAGTCTTCCCCCTCAGACCGTCGTCTGTCGCTTCCTCCGGGAGACCAGCAGGGCCACGGCGCGCCAGCCGAGCATGGTCGCGGCCAGGAACAGCGCGGTCACCACGACGAAGGACGCGGGCGCTCCCTCGCCGCTGAGCAGGCGCAACGGCATGGCGCCCGCGACCGTCACGGCCCACACCAGGACACCGGTCGGCCAGATCCGGCCAGGGGAGCGCCACGCCAGGGTGACGACCCATCCCAGGGCCAGGGCGGCCAGGAACGGCCACGCGGTCGCGGCCACCTCGGCCGGGCCCAGGCCGGTCGCGTGGTCGGTCTTGCCCACCACGACGAACACCAGCACGCAGATCAGGTCGGCCACCAGGGCCAGGAACGGGGTGTACGAGCGCATACCCCCAGGCTAGCCCGTGTTTTTTGGATCATTCCGCGCTCGCGACCACCAGGCTGCCTCTCACTACGCCGATGAAGCTCGGACAGCCAAACCCGGGCGGGCCCCCGCTGTGCGAAGCTGCGGAGCTTGCGTAGCAGCGCACAGTAGGGGCAGCTTCACTCATCGTCTTGCGAGAGATTGCCGGGCCCCCGCTGTGCGACACTGCGGAGCTTGCGAAGCAGGGCACAGTAGGGGAGACGGCCGCTCGCATCGATGGCGGCTCCGCCGCCACCGGCGAAAGCATCCACAAAAACACGTGCTGGCCCCGCTCCGGGCACCCCCTCGGCCGGGGGGCGCGGAGCTCCGCCGCGAACCGAGGGTGACGGAGTGAACCACCCCGGCACCGACCGCATCAGATCCGCCGGGCCCATACTGGTTCCCTCCCCTGGTGTCCTCCTTCGACCGGAAGCGCTTCCCCCATGAACCCTTCTGCTGGCCCGTCCGCCGCCGCACCGACCCCCGACCGTGACCACCTGCCGCCGGGCGTGGAGCGTCCGGCCAAGGGCGACCCGGCGGTGCTGGGCGACCACCGCGTCATCGGCCGCGTCTCCCGGGACGCGGCGGGCACGGTCCTGCTCGGGACGGACACCGCCGGTGCGGCCTCCGTGATCCGCGTGGTCCCGGCCCGGCTGGCGGACGCTCCCGAGGCACGGGCCCGGCTGGAGGCGGAGGTCGACCGCCTGTCCCGGGTGCGCTCCCTCTGTGCCGTCGCGTACCGGGGCGCGGACGTCCGGGCCGCCGAACCCTGGCTGGCCTCCGCCCACGCCCCCGGGCTCACCCTCGCCGCGCACGTGGCCGAACACGGCCCGCTGACCGGAGGCATGCTCTCCGCGCTCGCCGCCGGAGTCGCCGAGGCCCTGGCGGCCGGGCACGCCGCCGGAGCGCTCCACCTGGCACTGGACCCGAGCAGGGTGATCATGTCGCCTGAGGGTCCCCGGGTGGTGGACCTCGGCACCGTGCGCGCCACCGGGCAGCCGCTCTCCCCCGCGCGGTGGGCCGCGCCCGAGCAGCGCTCGGGCGACCCCGCCGGGGTCACCGGGTACGCCGACGTGTACGCCTGGGGTGCGCTGGTCCACTTCGCCGCCACCGGCACGGTGCCCTCCGGGAAACCCACGGGTTCCGTCCCGGCGCACCTGGCCCCGCTCGTCGGCCGGGCCCTGGCGCAGGTGCCCGAGGAGCGGCCCACGGTGCTGGAGGTCCTTCGGGAGCTCACGATGGGAGAGGACCCGGCCACGGCGGTCTCCGGACTGGTGGCCGCCGAGTGGACCGGGGTGAGCACTCCCCGGCTCCGCCACGTGGGCCGCCCGCGCCGCACCGTCGCGCCCTTCCTGCTCGCCGGAACCGCCGCCGTGCTGGTCGGGGCCCTGATCGGCGGCGGGGCACTGGTCAGTACCGTGGGGAGCCCGGTCGGGGCCGGAGGCCCGGACACCGACGACGCGGCGGCGGAGGCGGCCGGGGAGGTCGTCGAGGAGGAGCGCACCGGCCCCGCCGTGGCCGAGGTGCCCGAGGACGTGGACGCGGTCGTGGCCGACGCGGTGGAGCTCGCCCTGGCGGCGTCCAGCTTCACCACCTACGACCGGCTCTACACGAACGACATCGGGGACCAGACGCAGACCCACTACCGGTACACGGAGGAACCGCAGCCCGCCATGTCCCGGACGGTCCACTTCGGACCCAGCACCAACGGTGAGCTGTCGTTCGGGGAGGACCTGGCCGAGCTCGTGCACTTCGCCCCGGAGAACACGGGGGTGATCGGCGGCGGCGAGCGCCGGTACTTCCGGGACCCGGGCCCCGGAAGCCCCGAGACCGAGGCGCCCCGGGTCCTCTGGGAGGAGAAGCTCCGCACCCTGGAGGGGCTCACCGCCGAGGGGGCACAGGTCACCTACGAGGGCCGGAGCACGATCGGCGACGTGGAGATCCCCGAGGAACTCCTGGGCGACGTGGACCCGCTGGAGCGCGGCGGCCACCACTACACCGGGACGTTCGACCACCGGTTCGTGGGGCTCTCGCACGGCCCCGTGGAGGTGGAGTTCGACCTCTGGATCTCCGAGGAGGGCCACCCGGTGCGCTTCGTCGCGGTGGGGGTGCCCGAGCCCGGCGCGTTGGCCGAGAACGGTGAACCGAGGTCGTACACGCAGCACCTGGACTTCATGCGGTTCGACCTCCCGGTGGACGTCGAGGTCCCCGAACCGACCGAGATCCAGGCGACCCGCCCCTGACCCCTCTCCGGTCCGACCCCGAGCCGACACGGCGCGGCCCCGGTCCCCGGCCCCACGAGGGAGCGGGGCCGGGGCGGCGCACCGGGCCTACGCGCCCGTCAGGTTCTGCTTCAGGAAGTCCACCTGCAACAGCAGCAGGTTCTCCGCGGTGACCGGGTCCGCCGGGCTGTGGGTCACGCCCGCGAGCGGCAGCACCGTGTGCGGGCGACCAGCGGCCAGCAGCGCCTCGGACATCCGCTGCGTGTGCGCGAACACCACGTTGTCGTCGATCAGGCCGTGGACGAGCATCAGCGGGCGCTCCAGCTTCGCGGCGTCCGCCATCAGCGACGTCCGCTCGTACACCTCGGGCTGCTCCTGGGGGGTGCCCAGGTAGCGCTCGGTGTAGTGCGTGTCGTAGAGCGCCCAGTCGATCACCGGGGCGCCCGCCACGGCCGCGTGGAACACGTCCGGACGCCGCAGCACGGCCAGCGCGGCCAGGTACCCGCCGAACGACCACCCATGGACGCCCACCCGGGTCAGGTCCAGGCAGCCGAACCGCTCCGCCGCGTCCTCCAGCGCCGTCACCTGGTCCTCCAGGACCGGCTCCGCGAGGTCGTGGTGGACCGCCTGCTCGTAGTCCAGGCCGACTCCGGGCGTCCCGCGACCGTCCGCGATGAGCACCGCGAAGCCCTGCTCCGCGAACCACTGCGAGGCCAGGTACGCGCCGCGCGCGTTGAGCACCCGCTGCGCGTGCGGACCGCCGTAGGGGGCGACCAGCACCGGCAGCGGGTCCTCGCCGTCGCGGTACCAGGACGGCAGGACCAGCGCGCTGGGAATCCCGTCCCCGGCCACCCAGGTGTGCACCCGGACCTCCGGCAGCTCGGGGGTCTCGGCCAGGCTCCGGACCTCACCGTGGGCGCGCCGGGTCTCCCTGCTGGCGTCACGCACCACCAGGGTCCGGACCCCGGTGAAGTCCATCGAACGGTGCTGCGCCACGAGGGTGTCCCCGCGCAGTCGACCGGAGCGCACCCCGCCGTGGCCGTCGTCCGAGCCGCCCGGCAGCTCCAGCGGGGCGCAGGTGCCCAGCCGGGTGTCGGCCAGCCACAGCGACACGTCGCCCGGTCGTCCCTCGGGCGAACCGGTGAAGAGCACCCGGTCGCCGTCGACGTCCACCACACCGCGCACGTACACGCCCTCGGCGCTGACCGCGTCCTCGCCCACGTACACCCGGCGCTCGCCCCGGGCGCCGTCGCGGCCGATCCACACCAGGTCGCCCGACGCGGTGAACGCGGGCACGCCCGGCATGATCTCCACCCACACGTCGTCGCTCTCGGTGCGCACCGCCGAGACGAGGCCGGTGGCGGGGTCGGAGCTGAACAGGGTGAGGGTGCGCTGGTCGCGGCTCTGCGCGGTGAACACCAGGACGGGGTTGCCGTCCGGACCGGTGGTCCACCCCACGGTGGGCAGGTACGGCAGCGCCTCGCGGTCCCACTCGATCGGCGTGGGCTCGGGGAGTCCGTCGCGCCGGTACGCGGTCGCGGACGGCACCGCGAGCACCGCCAGCCGCACGTCCGGGTTGGCGGTTCCGGCGGCCGGGTAGCGGAGCGGCCGCGGCTCCTGGCCGGGCTGGTTCGGGTCGCCGACGAACCAGCGGTTGACCTCGGCCTCGTCCACCCGGCTGACCGCCAGCGACCCCCCGTCCGGGGCCCACCAGAAGCCGCGCACCCGGCTCATCTCCTCGGCGGAGACCAGGTCGGCCAGACCCCACGTGACGTGCTCGCCGTCCGGTTCCACGAGGACGCGGTCCCGGTCCGGGTCGCCGTCGTCGGCGACGTCGACCACGCGGACCGCGCCCCGGTGCACGTAGGCCACCCGGTCGCCCGCGGGGGAGACCCGGGGGTCGACGGCCGGGCTGGCCACGGGGAGCTCACGCGGGGCGCCGTCGTCCCCGACGAGGTCCACGTAGAACACCCGGCCGGACAGCGTGAAGACGGCGCGCGTGAACGCGTCGTCCACCGTGTACGACACGATGCCGCCGCCGTGCTCGCGCATCCGCTCGCGGCGGGCGCGCTCCTCCGGGGGGAGGTTCTCGTCGTCGGCGCCCAGCTCCCTGGGGTCCGCCAGCACCGATTCGGCGCCGGTCTCGACGGAGAACGACCACAGGCAGGTCGCCCGGTCGGTACCGTCGCGTCCGCGCAGGAAGAGGACGCGTTCCCCGTCCGGGGAGATCTGGAACGCGCGCGGGACTCCGATGGTGAAGCGCTGGGTTCTGGCCTGTTGGCGAGGAAAGCTCATACGCCGATTGTGTCCCATGGCACGCCCCGGCCGCCCCCGGCCCTCGCCCGTCGTACGAGGTCCGCCACCTCGCGGGCGGACTGTGGAGTTTGGGACGGGACGCACGCATCCGCCCGGTATTGTTCCCTGCGTGATGGACAGGCGACTGATGATGGTGCACGCGCACCCGGACGACGAGAGCATCGTCACCGGGGCCACCCTGGCGAAGTACGCGGCTGAGGGGGCCGGGGTCACCCTCGTGACCTGCTCGCTGGGCGAGGAGGGCGAGGTCATCCCCGCCGATCTCGCCCACCTGACCTCCGACCGCGACGACACCCTGGGCGAGTACCGGATCGGGGAGCTCGACAGGGCCTGTGTGGCGTTGGGAGTGCGCGACCACCGGTTCCTCGGCGGGCCGGGCCACTACCGGGACTCCGGGATGATGGGCGGCCCCACCAACGACCACCCCCGGGCCTTCTGGGGCGCCGACGTCGAGGAGGCGGCCCGCATGCTGGCCGAGATCATCCGCGAGGTCCGCCCGCACGTGCTGGTCAGCTACGACGAACACGGGGGCTACGGCCACCCGGACCACGTCCAGGCCCACCGGATCACCCGCCGCGCCTGCGCCAAGGCCAACGAGCGGGCCATGCCCGGCACACCGTGGCGGGTCGGCAAGCTCTACGCGATCGCCCAGCCGGTGTCCCGCATCGAGGAGTCCATCGCGCGGCTCAACGAGGAGGCGGGCCCCTTCACCCCGCCCAAGCAGGTGTCGGACATCGCCCGGGGCACCCCCGACGCGATCGTCACCACCCGGATCGACGCCTCCGACCACTGGGCGGCCAAGGCCCTGGCCATGCGGGCGCACGCCACCCAGATCACCGTGGACGGGGGACGGTTCGCGCTGTCCAACGACATCGCCCAGGAGATCGACGCCGTCGAGTACTTCACCCTGTTGTTGGGGGCGCCGCCCAAGCCGGGCGCGGACGGCTACGAGACGGACCTGTTCGCCGGGCTGTGAGGAGGGGCGGTGCGGTGATCGTGCCACCTTCCCGCCCGGGAGCGCCTACCCTCGTCTTCCGTGACCACTCCTGAGACTCCCGAGAACCCCGGGCCGACCCCGGCCCCGCACGGCGACCCCCACCCGCTCGCGTCGTCCGCGCTGACCGTGCTCTCCTTCGCGGTGCTGTCGGTCGCGGGCCTGGGCGTGGGGGTGCTCTCCGGCTTCGCGATGGGCTGGGTCTCCCACTTCTGGGACCTCGGCCTCACCCAGCAGGCCGTGGGGCTGGCGGCGGTGGTCGCCCAACTGGTCGTGCTGTACACGCTGTGCCGCCTGGCCGGGTGGGGGAGCCGCCGCCAGTCCGGCGCCGTGGGCTTCGCGGTCGGCTACGTCGCGGTCATGCTGGTGATGCTCGGCTACCTGACCGGCGGGAACATCGTGTTCTCCGCCAAGCTGGTGAACTACGTCTTCCTGTTCGGGTCGATGATCGCCCTGGCCGTCGGGGTGATGCGCAGCCTCGTCCTGCCGCCGCGCCCCACCCCCACGGTCACCGGCGCCCTCTAGTCCCGGAACCTCGGGGGTGCCCCCTAGGCCCAGAACTGGAGCAGCAGCTTCCCGTGGAACATCATCCCGGGGATGGTCGGGTTGGGCAGGATCAGGTCGAACAGCGCGTACGCCGACTTCTCGAACACGTCCCGGACCACCGGCAGCCACAGGACCGCGAACACGGCGATCGAGCAGAACAGGCCGTTGACCCGGACGAACTCCGTCCACCCGGCACCTCGGAAGGCGGCCAGCACGTGGTACCCGTCCAGTCCGGGGATCGGCAGCAGGTTCACCACGGCGCTGGTCGCGTTGGCCATGGCCAGGAAGGCCAGTGAGGAGATCGCCCAGTTCGTGGTGTCCTGTCCGGCCGGCACCAGCAGGGAGACGGTGAGGGCCAGCAGACCCGACAGCACGAGGCTGGCCAGCGGCCCGGCCAGGGCCACCACGGCCCGACGGCCCCGGCTCGGCACGCGGTCCCAGTCCACGTAGGTGGGCGGCCCGTTCAGACCGAATCCGCCCACACCCAGGTACACGACCGGCAGCACCAGACCGCCGAAGGTCTCCCGGTAGGCGAACGGGTTGAGCCGCAGGTAGGCACTGCCGCGCAGGGACCGGTCCCCCGCGAGGTAGGCCGCCAGGGCGTGCGCGAACTCGTGCACCGCCACGGAGACGATCCATCCGAACAGGATCAGCAGCGGCGGGATGAGCGGGGTGACCGACGTCCCCTCCTCGGCCCAGTCCAGCTCGACGTGGGTCCAGGAGAGCCAGCCCGCGAACCCGGCCAGGCCGAGCACCAGCAGGAACACCGGGCTCGGCAGGAAGTCCGCCCAGCTCTCCGCGCGCTCGGTCCCGGCCTCCTCCGTCTCGGCGCCGCCGTCCGCCCCGTCTCCGCGCTCGGGAGCGGTGCCCCCCGGCTCGTCCCCACCGTCCGCGTGGTCGGCACCGACACCCGAGGCGTTCAGGGCGTCGTCGGGCATCCGCGCCCACGGGTCGGCGGCGCGCTCCCGCTCGCCCGGGTCCGTCCCGCTGTCGGGAACGGTCATGGCGTCGGGCTCCGCCGGTTGCGGCGGCTCGGGCGTGGGCATGATGCTCCTGCTGGTCGCGGGTGGTTCGTGCTCCAGATTAGGCCCTGGCGCGCACCTCCTCGCAGCGGGTGCCGCACCGGCCGCGCCCCCGCGCCGACCTCCCCCTACATCCCTCCGGCGACCCTCAGAACGGTGCCCGTCGTGTACGAGGCGTCCGCGGACAGCAGCCAGCTGATCGCCCCGGAGATCTCCTCGGGACGCCCGGCCCGGCCGAGCGGGATGCGTGAGGCGGCCCTGACGGGACGGTCGGGATCGCCCATCGCGGCGTGCATGTCGGTCTCGGTGATGCCGGGTGACACCGCGTTGACCCGTACGCCGACCGGCCCCAGCTCCTTGGCCAGGCCCACGGTGAGGGTGTCGACGGCGGCCTTGGTCGCGGCGTAGTGCACGTACTCACCCGGGCTGCCGAGGGTCGCCGCCGCCGAGGAGACGTTCACGATCGCGCCCCCGGACCCCCGCATCTCCCGCACCGCGCGGCGACAGCACAGCAGGTAACCCAGCAGGTTCACGTCGACGACGCGCCGCAGGTCCTCGGTGGACACGTCCGCGAAGGCGCCGAGCGGCCCGGTCACCCCGGCGTTGTTGACCAGCCCGCTCACCCGGCCGAACTCCTCGAGGGCCGTGTCGAAGATCCGCTCCGCCCCCGCTTCCTCCGAGGTGTCGGCGCGCACGGCCACGCAGCGGCTCCCGACGGAGCGCACCCGTTCGGCGACCCCTCGCGCGGCGGCCTCGTCACGGGCGTATCCGAGGACCACGTCGTGGCCGTCCCGGGCCAGGCGGACACAGGTCGCCGCACCGATGCCCCGGCTCCCTCCCGTGACGACGGTGACCTGACGCGACATGAGGTGCCTCCCGATCCGGCCGGTGCCCCTCTCCGGGAGCCTGGTGGGGGAAGTATGCCAGTGGGGTTCCGCACCGCGGACGCCGGACTCCACCGTCCCACCAGGGTGGTCACGGCTCGCCGAGGTGGGGGCGGTCGGGGGGCTGCGCCTCAGACCACCGCGCGGGGCGCGACCGCGGACTTGTGCAGGCACGCCACCGCGAACGCGCGCCCCGCCGTGGTGAGCTCCCGGCGGCCGTCGTGGTCGTCCCCGGTGACCAGCCCGAGCGCCTCCAGCAGCCAGCCCACCGCCATCACCATGGCGCGCACGCGGTCCGAGGCGGTCTCGGCGGTGCGGCGGTGCGCGGCGGCGTGTCGTCCGGCGGCCACCGGCGGGTCGACCGGGCGCCACCCGGACTCGGTCAGGGTGCGCTCGGCCGCCTCCGCGTCGGAGGTGGCCGGTCTGGCGTGTGAGCCCAGGCCCTGGGGCGAGCGGCCCAGCAGCATCCCGAGCAGCGTCTCGGCGGCGGCCTGCTGGATGCCGCCGGTCCGGCACAGCGTCTCGGTGGCGGCCTCCCACAGCGCCTCGGGGTCCTCGCGCAGCTGCTGCCCGCGTCGGGTGAGTTCGAGACGGCGCCCGGAGCGGCGCACGGCGCGCATCGTGCGCAGCACCTGGTGCAGGGCGATGATCTGGGTGGCGTCGGTCTCGCTGCGCGGCGGCTCCGGGGTGGTGGACCAGCCGAAGTCCTCGCACAGCTGCCGGACCACGCCGGGGGAGATGTACCCGATCTGTGTGAGCGCGATCCCGTCAGCGGCCAGGTCCAGCATGCGTTGCAGCGGCGCCATCGCGGCGGTCGAACCGCGCGGCACGTCCGCCCCGGCGATGATCTGCCCCACCAGCGGCCACAGGCGTTGCCGGTGCGGGTGCGCGGAGGAGGAGATCCAGGCCCGGACCCGCTCCTCGCGGACCCGGTCGAGGTGACTGAGCCCCCGCTGGTCGGGCTGGGTGAGGAAGGAGCGCGCGAACCGTTCCTGGGCGGGCCGCCACCCGCTCTTCCCCGGGCGGATGTCCCCGAGTGTGATGGCGAGTTCGAGCGCGGCGGCCGTCTCCCCCCGGGCGTGCAGCTCCACGTCGCCCACGCTGGTGCCCCAGGTGAGTTCGGGGAGGTCGGGAGGTTCTACCCCCGACTCCCACATGAGGCGTTCGTACATCGCCAGGCCCGCCGTGTGGTCGGCGTCGTACAGGGCCAGCAGGGTGGCGGTCTCCGAGGCCCGGCACACGTCCGCGTACCGGTTCAGCTTCAGGAGCTGGAAGAGGTGGCCGAGGGATCGCACGGCGAACAGCCGGTCGTCGGCCGAGTCCTGGAAGCGCAGGGGGAGTTCGTACCAGCAGAACCGCTGTACCGCGTGCTGGTTGAGCCGTTGGATCTCCTGCTCGGGGGCGAGCGTGTCCAGAGCCAGTCGTGCCAGGTCGGCGGCCCGCTCGTCCCGCCGGGCCAGTTCGGCGAGTGCGGACGCGACTGCCTCCCTCATGATGGGCGCCACCTCCCCGCGTACCTCGTGCCCGGCCCGTCCGGGGGTGGGACGGCCGGGTACGGTGCTTCGTTGTCGGCCCGAGGTCACGGTTGGGGGTTCACCGTGTCGGGCTGTGCCTGTCCTACCCCGGAAAGGCCGAAGAATTCCAGCTTGTGGGCGCCTGGGACCCTACCGGGGTCGACGCGGGGGTACCGGGGGAACGACACGGCTCGCGACGACGTCGGCCTCGGCGACCTCCACCGTCGAGTCGTCCCTCCTGCGCAGCGTGAGCACGCCGTCGGCCCAGGACTCCACCACGCCGACGATATCGGTGAAGCCGCCCTCGGCGCGGGTGATTCGCACGGAGACCCTGGCTCCGAGGTCCTCCGGGGTGATCCTGTGGACGAGCCTTCCGCCCAAGTGCATGATTTCCAACCCCCGAGTGTGCGATGGGTGTTCTCCGACGCCATACTAGGAGAACGACATCTGTGCCAATCGCTTTACAGAGCCCGGACCACGAACGACGCCCGCACGTCGGAACCGGTGCCGGTGCCCTCTGAAGGTCCCCGCCTCCCCGCGGGTTAGCGGGGGTGAGACAAGGAGTACGACGTGACCTACGTCATCGCGCAGCCCTGTGTTGATGTGCTGGACAAGGCGTGCATTGACGAGTGCCCCGTGGACTGCATCTACGAGGGTGACCGCATGCTCTACATCCACCCGGACGAGTGTGTGGACTGCGGCGCGTGCGAGCCGGTCTGCCCGGTGGAGGCCATCTACTACGAGGACGACCTGCCCGAGCAGTGGTCGGAGTTCTACAAGGCCAACGTCGACTTCTTCGACGACCTGGGCTCCCCCGGCGGCGCCTCCAAGGTCGGCAAGATCGACCGCGACCACCCGATCGTCGCCAAGCTGCCCCCGCAGGCCGAGTGAGCCGCGCGCGACCCCTTGGCGC